>CAYWZD010000443.1:0-3805 GCA_964462755.1 uncultured Victivallales bacterium
TTTTCGATCAAACCTGCTGAAGTTTCATTGCTTCAGCAGGTTTGATTTTGTTTTTGATTTACTTCTTGAATTCTCGAATATAATATAAAGTTGCGATATTGATTATATGGCAGGCTTTATGGAGGATGCGGCATGTTTAATATGACGAAAATTCGAGCGAGTAACGGAGCGGGAAAATCGTTTTATGCGAATCATCTTGCGGCCAATGACTATTATTCGGAGTCCGAGAAAATCGAGGGACATTGGAAAGGGGCGTTGGTCTATGATTTCGGGTTATTGCAGAAGAAAGTGGAGTTGGAAGCATTTTCATCATTTCAGCGGGGAATCAATCCATTGACGGGCGGGAAATTAACGCAGCGTCGAGTAAGCGGGGGGCCGAGATTTTTTGAGTTTCAGGTGGCGGCGCCGAAATCGGTGTCGATCATGAGCATGTTTGACCGGCGTTTGATCAATGCTCATCGGGAAGCGGTGGATGCGGCGATGAGCGAGCTAGAAAATCTGGCGGCGGTGCGTTTGCGGAAAGGGGATAATGCTTTCACGAATAATTTTGAAATGACGGGTCAGATCATTTACGGCCAGTTTCATCATGATGCGAGCCGGGCGCTGGACCCACAGCTGCATACGCATAATGTGGTGGTGAACGTGACGATGGACTCGGAGGGCAAATACAAGGCGCTGGAGAGTGTGGAAATGTGCCGGGCGATTCGCTATGCGGGAAAGGTCTATCATAATAAGCTGTCGGAACTTTGTATGGGGTTGGGCTATGAACTTGAAAATCATTATGACGACAAGGGGAGGATCGTCTGGAGGGATATCAAAGGGATACCGGAAGAGATCATGGAATTGTATTCGAAACGCCGTCGTCAGATCGAAGAATTGGAGGCGGAGTTTATCGCGGAGCATGGTCGGAAACCGACATTGAGCGAGAATAATCAGCTGTCGATGTCGAGTCGGGCGTCGAAGATGAAAACGGCGACGGGTGATGAAGTCCGGGAATATCAGTTGTCGCAGTTGAGCCCGGAACAGAATCGGGCATTGTTCCGGAAAGCGGATCAGGTGAAATGGACGCAGGCGAGGAAAACATGGATCAATCCGGGGGATGTTCAAAAAGCGTTGCGCGAGGCGCTGGCGGTGGTGTTCGAACGGGAGAGCGTAGTGAAACTGGACAAGGTGCTTGCGGAAGCGATGAATCAGCATCTGGGGGAATTTCCCTTGGCGAAGTTGAAGGGGGAAGTGAAGAATCTTCCTGAATTGAAAGACTTGGGCGGCTTGAAAGGAAATCCGTGGGTGTCTCCGCAGGATGTGATCGACCGGGAGATTTATGCGATTGAATCGGTGGAGAATCAGCGTGATGTATTCGACGGGATTGCGCTGGAGTTCCGGGCGTTTCCGAATGATGAATCAAGAACGAAACAGGCGGAGCTGATTCACGGGATGTTGAGTTCCAAAGACCGGTTCAATTTATTTCGGGGTGTGGCTGGGGCCGGAAAGACTTCGACCTTGCAGGAATTTTGCCGGGGACTGCGCTGGGGCGGGATTGAGAGCATCCATCTGGTGGCGCCGACGAATTCGGCGACGGATGTATTGAAGCAGGAGGGTTTCGAGCAAAGTCAGACGGCGGCGAGTTTTCTGCTGTCGCGGGAAAAGCCTCCGGCGGGGAGTTACGTGATCATCGATGAATCGGGGCTGAATTCGTTACGCGAGGGCGTGGAGATCCAGAAACTGGCGCGGGCGAACAATTACCGGGTGCTGTTCGTGGGGGATGCCCGGCAGCATACGGCAGTCGAGTCGGGCGATTTTTTTCGTTTGCTGGAGGAGCATTCGGAGATCGGGCGATTTTCTCTGACGGATATTCATCGGCAGCAGAGCGAGGAGTACCGGCGGGGGATCATGGAGTGTGCGCTCGGCCAGTTTGAGCAGGCGCTCGAGCGGTTCGAGAAGAATCATTTCATCCATGAGGGGAAAGCGAAGTATCTGGAGGATGCGGCGCAGAGCTACATGGACTACACGGATCACGGGCGGGATATTTCACAGGCGATTCTGGTGGCTCCGACGCATGAGGAAGGGGATAAGCTGACGGATGCGGTGAGGCGGAAATTAAAAGAGCACGGAGCGGTGGCGGAAAAAGGCCGGCAGGTTTCGGTGTTCCGTTCCTGGAATTGGGAAAAATCAAGACTGAAACAAGCGGAAAACTATTCGGCGGGGACCGTGATTTCCTTTATTCGGAACCGGAAGGGGATCGGACAGGCCGGTGAAACGGCCTGCGTGGAGCATGTTGAAGACGGCATGTTGTATCTGGACAATGGGAAAATCCTTTCCGCTCGAAGTGCGGCGGATTACATCGAGGTCGGCGAACGGTGCGAAATCGAGTTGTGCCGGGGCGATTTGATTCAGTTCAACGTGAATTTGCGCGAGAGGAAGATTTACAACGGGACAATCGGACGGATTACGGATGATCCGACGAAAGTGATGCTGTTGTATTCGGACGGCAGGGAACGCGGAGTGGCAGACTTCCCGGAAGAATGTGCGGCGTTCAAATACGGCTGGGTGACGACCTCGCATAAAGCCCAGGGACGTACCGCCGAGAACGTGGTGGTCGCGGCGCAAAGCCTGGATCGCAAGGCATTTTATGTGTCCTTGAGCCGGGGACGGAAACATATGGCGCTGCATTGCCCGGAAAAGGAGTTCTTGAAGGAACAATTGAGATTCCGGCATGGGGAGCGGCGGAGCGTGCACGACCTGATTCGTGACCGGGAAGTGCCTTCGGGATGCCTCCTGCCGTTGTCGGAAGAGACGCGCGCGGCAAAACTCCGGATGTTGCCGGATCATCTGTACAAATCCGTCAAGGGACGGGCCGTGAAACTGGCGGAGGAACTGAAGAACCTGGCGCGGACGATCTGGTCGTTCGGGGCGGAAGTGGCTTCCCGCCGTGGACGGAATGCCAAATACGGGCTGGGGATTCTGACGGCGGAAAACCTGCTTGAAATCGAACGTAATGCCGCGATCGACACGGAAAAGATAATGGAGCGCAAGCGTCAGGAACAGGAATCGCGGAGAAGCGGTTCGATGCAACGGACGCAAAGTAAATTCGATAAGTTGATGGAACGTGTGAACGAAAGTATTCGGGAGCCATTTGGGGACAGCCGGGGGCACATTCATGATTCTGCGGAACGGACTCATGCGATAGCCGTCCTTGACGCGCTCTTCACAAAGGAAAAGCCGAAAAAGCCGGTGGCTCCGCGGATTCCGATTCCCGACATGCGATATATTCTCCCGCCGAAATCGACATCGCCGGACTATAAAACGGACCAGGAACGTTTTCAGGAAGAGGCTCGAAAGCGAATCAATCAGCAGTCGGGCGACAGTCCGGTGGCGAAAAGTCGCATACTGGAATATCAAGCATTGGAAAGCATCCTGAAGTCGCCGAAGGAAGAAGAGAATGCCGTTGAAACGCCAGAATCCAATAAAAACCGGCAACTGGAAAATACGGAGAAAGAGACGGAAAAAAGCAGGATGCCCCAATCGCTTTCCGGGCAAAGACCAGTCCGCACTTTGTTTGATCAGGAGCCGGCTCCGATAGCCGATTTGCAGAAAAAACAGGAAGCGCCTTCTCGTCCCAAAACTCTCACGGAATATTATGGAGAAAAATCGCGGCAGTTTACGAGGAAGAAGCGTGATGACGGACCGGGGCAGGATTTAACGGACAAGGATCAATCGCGCGGCATGAGTCGTTGACCCACAGGAGATAGAGTAAAAATAATATGAAAAATAAAAACTCATTCGCCACCGGGCGCTGCCCGGACGC
>CAYWZD010000444.1:0-3804 GCA_964462755.1 uncultured Victivallales bacterium
AGCGGTGGCACAGCACCGCCGAGGGGAACGGCTCGACCTCGGCAAAGAATTTCGGCGTCCAGCCGAGCCGTTCCCACGCCAGCGTCGCGGCCTCCACGCCGCTGCAGGTGCTTCCGTAATTCATATCCCCCTCCATGATGGTTGAAATGACGCGTTCTCTCTTTCCTAAATACGAGAACGGTGTGAAAAAGTGGGTCATTTACGCTCAAAAAAGCTCCGCAAAAAACATGCTTTTTTTTCACTTTTCTCTCACTCTTCAACCTGTATTCCACACGATACAACCAATTATGAAAATTTGGTTTTTTATGCAACAGGGACTTGATATTGAAATTCCGCGTGTTATTTTTAGTGACAACGCGGAACGAACGACGAGGCAGGAATGAAGAAAAAAAGCGACAGCCTGACGGAACGGCAGACAATGGTGCATTACGAAATCTGCCGGTTTTTTCGTGCAAACAACCGTTTTCCAAGCCACAGGGAACTGGTCAAGGCACTGTCCCTCGAGAACTCCTCGATCATCCATTCCATCAAACGGCTCCGGGAATTGGAATTCATCCAGAAGATTCCGAAACGGCATGGATACCGGATCCTCCGCTGGGTCGATGAATCCGTCCTCGTCCGTATTCCCATAACGGGTTTTCTGGTGAAGGACAGAGTCATCGCCAGCCGACGCGATCCCATTGGGTTCGCCTGCCTCACCTCCGCATCGGTCGCCTGGGGCGAAGCGGACCTCTCGGAATTGTTTGCGCTCAGGGTCCTTCAAGCAGGCACGGCCGTCCAGGACCGCTGCAGGGACAACGACATCCTGATATTCCGCAGGCGCTGCGCCCCGACCACGGGGAACTCCATTCTCGCCTCTCTGAACGGCATCCGCAAACTCTTCAAGATCAAAATCTCCATGAAGGAAATTCTCCTCCTCCCGGAAGGCGACAGCCCTATCCATCTAGGCCCGCAAGACGAACTTGTGGTAGATGGAATTATGATGTCGTCTTTCAGAAATGCGGAGATCGAGGCGATTTAAACGCCAATCGCTCTCCTTTTCCGCGCTCGCCGCGAAACTGAAAGAAGGCCGCTCCCGGTCTTCTTTTATTTTCCCGCGAAAAACCGATCAGGAGGAACGAACGTGATTGCCGGAAATAATGCCGTTCCAAATTGTGCCGCGGGCGAAAATGCCGTCGCAAGCGGTAACGGCGGAAGGAAACGGGCGGAGTGTTCCGGGTGAACGCTCCGGATAATTTTTATAATGATTTCTGGAGTCTCCTTGCCGAACATTCCAATCACAGCCTGAGCCTTGCCGAATGGCAGCGGCATTTTTCCGGATTCCTCGAAGATGAGGCAATTCGCCAATTTCTCCATCCCGGCATATCCGGTGCGGAGAATGTTCTTCACCGCTTCAATTTTCAGGAGCTGCATCTGCGCGCCGCGGAAGCTCTGCCGGTCGCGGCGAACGTCTGGATCGGAAACGCCCCCTTGACCTGGATGCTCGGCGGGTTGCATTTCGGCACCGTACGACGGAAACGGGTATATCTCTCCTATATGCCTCCCGATGACATGCTCATGGGCGCAAGCTGCATTCTGGCGGCGGACCGGAATCCATGTTTTCTTCTTTCTCCGCATTGTCAGAGAATTGACGATTTCGTCCGGACTACCCTCAATGCCCTGGACATCACCCTTCTCCCGGTTCAGGAAATTTTAACGGTGGATCGCTTCGGCAAGGTCTCGCAATGTCTTCCGCTCCATCCCGCGCTGGATGCCTATGCAAGGGAGGAAACCGAAGACAGCCTTGAGCGCAGAACGTTTCCCGTCCCGGTCGGAATCGAATGGAAAGACATCCACTTTCATTTCCTCGACCAGCACACCGTGACTTGCCGGGTCGGCGGTTCCCATGCCACTTTCAACTACAAGGAAATGGGGATGGGAAACGTCCATACCGGAAAACCCGACAGCATATGGGCGCTTTTCATGAGTCTGGCGGCAAAGAACGGTCTTTGGCAATGCGATTGGCGGAACTACCGGCAATCGAAGAGCGCCCAGCAGAAAAAATGCCGCCTCTGCCGTGTCCTGAAATGTTTTTTCAACAAAACAGACAATCCCATCCGCTGGAGCGATGACCGGCGGGGATACGTCTGGGATTTCACCATTCTTCCCGAATCCCACAGCACCAACTATCATCGCCGTCTCAGAAAGAAATAAAGAAAAAAACTTGGTCGGCAGCGCAAGAAAAATCCCCTGCCCTGCCGCTCTTTTTTTGCCTAAAAACGGGCTTCTTCGGTTACAAAAGTGACAAACCAAATCGGATTCCGGTGACAAACCAACTTTTTTTTGATTTTTTTCAATCTTTGATATGTATTGATATTCATAATCTTATGAATAAATCGAACATTTCGTCCGGTGACAAACCAACTTTTCCGGTGACAAGTCACCATTAAGAAGCGACGACGGTTTTCAAAACAAGAAAAACCTCCGGCCGCTTCGGGATAATTTCCACCGCCGTCATCCCCTGGCGGTCGGGAAAGGATGCCCTGAAATGGAAGAACGGAAAAAGAAACGGTATGGCAAACGCAAACTTCGCCGGAAGGATTTGGCGTTCATTTCCGAAATTGCCGGTAAGGCGCTGCGGATCAATGGAATCTCGGAACAGGACATTCCGGACATTGAACACGATCTTGTGTTGGTTCTGGCCAGACGGATTCACCACTTCAATCCGGAAGTCAACACGTGGGACGCCTTCCGCGCGGTTGTCGTGCAGCATGCCCTGACCGACATCCTCCGGAAACACACCGGCCCGGATTCCTATTTCAGCAGAATGGCCGATTTTACGCTCGATGATCCCGTTCCCGGGAACAAACGGAGCGATCCCGTCTTCTATCGCGATCTTGTGAATTCGGACGGGCTGATCGCCGACGGCACGGAAAAAGCCGGAACCGAGGCGGCGAATCTACGCATGGATGTCCGCGATGCGATTGCCTCCATGCCGGAACATCTTCGAAATCTTTGCATGGCAATCATGGAAGGCGACAACAAAAATGCATTGAGCAGACGCTTCGCCATCAGTCGCCCAACTCTCAACATCTTGTTCCTGCAAATCAAAAAAATGATGATTCAGCATGATTTCATCCGCTGATTTTCAACTCGAATTTTACACTTTCATCCCCCTCTCTCGTATTTAGGAGATGTGAACATACGAGTTTTTTCAACCGAACAGAAAAGGAGCACCATGATCGACAACGCATTCATCATCCACGAACCGGCGGACGAATATCACGCCAGAAGCAAAGCGGGAGAGTTCATGTCGAGCCATCTCCTGGCCGACTTCCGGGACTCGCCCGCTCTCTACCGCAAGAAAATCCTCGGAGAGATCGAGGAAAACGAATCCGCCGCTTTCACGCTCGGCCGCGCCGCGCACTGCCTGATTCTCGAAGGGCGTCACGCATTCGACCGCGATTACATCGTTGCGGACGGCCCGGTCAATCCGAAAACCGGCGAACCGTTCGGCTTGAAGACCAAAGCCTATATGGAATGGGCGGCGGCGCAGGACCGGGAGGTCGTGTCCGGCAAGGACTACAACTTCATCCTGAAACTTCAGATCGGCGTATGGCTTCATCCGGCGGCATCCGAATTGCTTTCCGATGGAGTTGCCGAGGGAGTTGTCCGCAACGAATATTGCGGCGTTCCGTGCCAGATCCGCATGGACTGGTACAATCCGAAGCTCGGACTGGTCGATCTCAAGACCTGCGATTCGCTCCGCTGGTTCGAGTCCGACTGCCGCCGCTACGGATACATCTTTCAGCTGGCGTTCTACCG
>CAYWZD010000445.1:0-3797 GCA_964462755.1 uncultured Victivallales bacterium
GCTTCGCGGACATCCAGCGCCAGAGCGAGGCCGAGGTCCGCCTGAAGGCTCCGTTCATGGAATTCGTCGAAGATCAGCAGTTTCACGCCGGGCAGTTCCGGGTCCTTCTGGATCATCCGCGTGAGAATGCCTTCGGTGATGACTTCGATCCGGGTCGAGGGGCTTGTTTCGCTTCCGAAGCGGGTGCGGTAACCGGCAGTCTGTCCGACCTTTTCCCCGAGGAGAAAGGCGATGCGTTTCGCCGCGCCGACCGCCGCGATCCGCCGGGGTTCCAGCATCAGGATTTTTCCGCCGTCGAGGAAAGGGGCGTCCAGCAGGGAAGGGGGTACGACCGTGCTTTTGCCCGCGCCGGGGTCCGCGCAAAGTACCGCGGCGGGATGGGAGCGGAGCGCCTCTTCCAGTTCGTCGAGGGCGTTTTCGACCGGCAGACCGGTATGGAGTCTCATGGCGCTTCGACCTCGTTGCGGAGCTGCCGCATGATCGCCGTGGCGGGCCCCTGAAGGAAGATGTCCGTGACGGTGCGGGTGAAGGAGGACGGCTCCGGGTTGACCTCGATCAGCACGGCGCCGTGACGTTTGGCGATGCGGGGAATCTCACAGGCAGGCATGACCTCGCCGCTGGTGCCGATGACGATGATAAAGGCGCAGTTTTCGGCCATGCGGAAGGAGGCGTCGAAGGCGTCCTTCGGGATGCCCTCGCTGAAGAAAACGAAGTCGGGCTTGAGGAGCCCGCCGCACTTCGGACAGGTGGGGCGTTCCTGATCGATGAGTTCGCGGTCCGGAGTGTAGCGCGCGGAGCACTGGAGACAGAGCAGTTCGTCCATGGTGCCGTGGAACTCGATGACGTTTTCGGCTCCGGCGCGCTGGTGGAGGGCGTCGATGTTCTGAGTCACGATGCCTTCCAGAAAGCCCGATCTCATCCATTCCGCGAGAACTCTGTGGGCCTCGTTGGGTTCGGCCTTGCCCCAGTGGTCGTAAAAGACCTCCCGGATTTTCGCCCAGCACCCTTCCGGATCGGCGTGAAAATGATTGAGTTCGATGAAAGACGGGTCCACGGTGTTCCAGAGTCCGCCGCGTCCGCGGAAGGGAGGAATTCCGCTTTCCACGGAGACCCCCGCGCCGGTGAAGGCCATGCCGCGTCCGTGGTTCTTCCGGATGACGGATGCGGCTTTTCTGATTTTTTCAGGCAAATCCATGAAAAACTCTCCAAAATCATTTGCATTTCATCTGAATCGGGCTAAGTTCAAAGCGAGTGTATTTTCCGGAAAAAACGGTCCTTTTCTCCAGGAAGATTCCGGAAAAGCGGGATTCATTGAAACGAACCCTGTCATTATACAATTTCAAACCGGAAAAAGCAACAGATTTTGAAAGTTTTTTTGAGGAATGAAAAGAAGCATATCCAATGTGGCGAAACGGGCCGAACGGGATGGGGGAAAAGGTTTTTTCGGCCGTATTCCATTGAAATATCCGGTGATCGGACTGTTTCTTCTTCTGGTGGTTCTGCTGGGGGCGACACTGGTTCCGGAAGAGAAGGTTCCTCCGTCGCTGGACAAGGTTCACGCGTTTCTGCTGACCTGGCGGAACAAGGCGATCCGTGCGAGCGAACTGCCGATTTCCCGGTATGAGGATTCTTACGTTCTGGAAAATCCGAGGACGGACCCGATCCGGATTTATTTCGCGCCTTCCCCGAAAATCACTCCGGCGCTCTGTTCGTGCATCGATTCGGCGGTCCGGACGGTGGAGGTCTGCGCCTACGATCTGAGTTCGGAAGAAGTGGCGCAGGCGCTGGTGCGGGCCCGGAAACGCGGAATTTCCGTCCGCGTGGTGACCGATACGGACAACTTCAAAAATCCGGCTGTTTCACGTCTGCTCAAATACGGGGTGCCCGTGGTTTCGGACCATCGTCCGAGCTACATGCACCACAAGTTCGCGGTGGTGGATTCCCGCTATGTCTGGACCGGGTCCTTCAACTTCACGCCGAACGGCAGCCTGAAGAACGACAACAACGCCATCTGGATCGAATCGCCCGGCATCGCGGCGGGGTATCGCGCGAAGTTCGAGGAATACTGGAACGGCCGCTTCAGCCGGTCCGCCCGTCCGATCCGCGTTCCCGGTTCCGGTTTCATCGGAAACATTCCAGCGGGAGCCGCTTTTTCTCCGTCCGACCATGTCCGCACCCTTCTTCTCCGGGAGTTGTCGAGGGCGCAGCGCACGGTCGATATAATGGCCTACTCTTTCACGGGGAGCGATCTGGCGACAGAACTCCGGGATCTCGTCAAACGCGGGGTAAAGGTCCGCTGTCTCTTCGATGCCGGACAGGCCGCGAACAAAGCCAGCCGCGACGGTTACCTGAAGCTGATCGGGGCCGAGGTCCACCTTTCTCCCAACCGTTCAGGAAAGATGCACCACAAGGTCATCATCATCGACAACCGGACCGTGATTACGGGCAGTTACAACTATTCCGCCAACGCCGAATACCGGAACGACGAGAATATTCTGATCATCCGCTGTCCCGCGATCGCGGAACTTTACACAAAAGAGATGAATCGCTGCATCCGCGGAACAAAGGGCTATTGACTTTTGGCGGTTTCCGGGGTATCTTATCAGGTTTTCAAATCGAAGGAAAGGATTTCTGAAATGAGAAAGATTTTTCTGCTGCTTGCCGCCTGTGCGGCTGCATTTTCACTCTATGCCAAGGAGGAGAGCAGCGCTCCGAAAATCGCCGTGATCGACATGGGCCGCGTATTCGATAATTACAACAAGACCAAGATCAATGAGGCCAAGCTCAAAAAGCAGGCAGAGATCTTCAAGGATTATTCCGACAACCTCTCCAAGTCCCTTGAAAAGCTCAAGGAGGAGTTCGTCAAGCTGCGGGACGCTTCCCAGAATGTGGCTTTCTCCGCCGCGGAACGCGAGAACCGCCGTCTCAACGCTCAGGATAAGTACCGTCAGGTCATGGCCAAGGAGCAGGAACTGCGCGAATACAATCAGGAAAAACAAGCCCAGCTCCGCGACGAATACGAGAAGCTCCGCAACGGAATCCTGACCGATATTTCCAACGTGGTTTCCGCCAAATGTCTTGCGGAAGGATATGTCCTTGTGCTGGACAAATCCGGGCGCACGCTCAACAACATCCCGTTCGTGGTCTATTCCTCGAATGCCTTGGACATTACGACTTCCGTCATCAAAACCTTGAATATGGGACAGACCCCTCCGGCCGCCCAGGAACCCAATAAAGGAACTCCCGAAAAATGAGCAAGGCTTTCCCCGTTTCCGAACTCGCCCAGATGGTCAACGGCGTCCTCAAGGGGGACTCCGCTCTTGAAATTACGGGTGTGAACTCGCTTAAACTGGCAGCTCCGAACGAGGCTTCCTTTCTCTCCAATGTGAAATACCGCCAGCAGCTGGATGTTTCCAAGGCGGGAGCCGTTCTTGTTCCCGAGGACTGGAAGTTCCCCCCGAAGGAAAACCAGATATTGATCTGTTGCAAGAATCCCGACAAGGCCTTTACGAAGATCTGCGGGCTTTTTGCGCCGGAACCCCAGAAATTCGAGCCGGGCGTCCATCCGTCCGCAGTGGTCCATCCGTCCGCGAAACTCGCCGAGGGCGTTTTTGTCGGTCCGACCGCCGTGATCGAGCAGGGCGCGGTGATCGGGAAGAATACGGTGATTGCCGCCGGCGCTTACATCGGCGAGTTTGTCGAAGTCGGCGAGAACTGCATGATTTCCCCGAATGTGTGCGTGATGCGCTTCTGCAAGCTCGGAAGCCGCCTCATTCTTCATTCCGGCACGGTGATCG
>CAYWZD010000446.1:0-3796 GCA_964462755.1 uncultured Victivallales bacterium
CGGCGGTTCCCCCGCTGACGGACGAGCTCCGTAAGGAGCGAGAGCCGCCGCTCCCATGAGGTTGCCATTCGGGGATGCCCGGAGCTCTCGAACTTGCCGTTCCGGCAAATTCTTGTCCATGAGTCTCTCATAGGAGCGGGTGGAACCGCTCCGGGCGGGGATTTCGTGCTCCGCACGACCAGCCTTCGCGGCTGGACCGCGGCAAGGCTGACAGCCTTGCATGACACTTTTTTCAGAAATGGAAAAGGTTCACTGGCAACATCCAAGTCCAGTTACTTCTCGTAGAAGAAACCGGTGAAGGACATCTTCGCCACGAGTTTCTCCTGTTCGTTGAAGACCTCCACGTCGAAAAGACAGCTCCTCCGTCCCTTGCTGGCCGCTTTCGCAACGGCGCGCAGAACCGTCCCGGTGCCCGGACGGACAAACGCAACGCTGGCGCTCATGGCGATGCATTTTTCCCCCCATGAATTCGCACCCCCGGCAAAAGCGAAGTCGGCCACCGTGAAAATGGCGCCGCCCTGAACGGTCTTGACTCCGTTGAGGGAATTGTCGTTGACTTCCAGCACCGCCTCGGCATACCCTTCCCGAAGGACTTCGATCCGGATTCCGTTGGCTTTCGCAAAGGTGTCGTTCTCGTTCAAAAACGCCTTGATGAGTTCATAATCGACAGGCATGGAAAACTCCTAGTAGGTTCTTGTCCCGAACGGAGTCACCCCGTCCGGATAATATTGAGGATTTTTCGGGGAAAGGGCGCGCGCCTTTTCCAGATTCTTTTCCGCTTCCGCCGCACGGCCGGGAAGCATCTGCAAAATCCGGTATTTCCTATAATAGAAAGCGGAACGTTTCGGGGAGAGCCGGATGGCCTCGTCCAGCAGCGCCAGACCGTCGTCCACATAATACGGCCCCTGCTGTAACAGGTAGGTTGAGGCGGCGGAATACGGGAACGGGGACCGTTTTTCACAACGGGAGAGCATATCCCTCACGGTTTGTACATCCGGCGGCGGTTTGGAGGGGTCCGGAGCAAAACGGCGATCCGTGGAGGTGTAGAGAAGGTCATAGTTCATTTCGGCGGACGTCACACGGGGCGACATCAGAAGCGCCACCACGGAAATGGCGGCCGCCGTCAGAAGGAAAACCGCCGTGGAAAATTTTCCGGCAAAGAATTTTTCCGGAATGCGGACGGTCCACGGAATGCCTGTCGGAATCGACAGCACCAGAACGCTCAGAAACGCGGCCAGCCCGGCCGAGGCGGGCGTCTCATAGTTGAGTTCCAGCATCGAATGGAACGTCCACGCGCCGAGCCCGAAAAGCAGCCCGGCCTTCAACGGACGGTTCGGGTCATCCTTCCCGCTTCCGGAGAAACGGTAAACGGCCGCCGCAAGCGGAAACAGCAGGACCGCCGAAGCCATCAGGAAAGCGAAAATACCGCATTGCGAGCCGAGCGTAAGAACGAAATTGTGCGGAGAATGAGGAGCCTCGTCATTAACCAGATTCTTCAGGAGCAGATAGTCGTTGAAGAATTCCCCCCATCCCGCACCCGCGAAAGGATGAAGCACCATCATTTTCAGCGACGCCTGAAAATAATCCAGGCGGAACATCATGGAATGGAATCCCCGCCAGAAATAGACCAGCAGTCCGAATGCGATTCCCCCGACCGGCAGCAGGGCGTAGAGAAACAGTTTTACTTTCCGCGGAAGTTTGAGGGCGAATACAACAAAGGCGATTCCGGCCAGCAGGGAAAGGACCGCGCCGCGGCTTCCGGTTTCCTTCACCAGAAACAGAAACAGTCCCGCGGCCGGAAGAGCGAGAATCAGCTTCGCGGGCAGCGGCGGAGTCACCGTGCCGCCGACCTTCCACAGCGCCCCGATCAGAAGCGGAAAAACCAGCACAAGGTATCCCGCGTAGGAATTGCAGACCGTAAAATCGCCCGCCACACGCGATTCGCGGAGACGAGTGCCGAACTGTCCTTCCAGGATGGAAATCCCGGTTTTCGTCTCTTTTTCCCGGATATATTTGAGGGTATCTTCAAATCCGGAAAAGTACTGGTTCAAAGCCGACCAGATCGAGAAGACAAGCCCTACGATCACAACCGCGAACAGGCTCCGGACAAAGGAGGGGTCGTATTCCACCGTCAGGCAGAGGGCGAACACATAGGAGGCCAGACCGAAACAGTGGAGCGTGTTCTGGACGGCGAAATCCCAGGTGGTGGCATGAATCCAGCCGACGAACGAAGTCGCGGCCAGAATTCCCCAGAGCATGGCGTACAGCCTCAGATTGACATTTCTTCCGTGCGGTTTCGGAAGGCAGAGGATACAGAGGGCAAGCACCACCCCTGAAAACGCGGGAAACAGCATCACCGGCCACGAGGCCACCAGAATGGACAGAGGTTCGGTCCAGTAGGACATCGGCATTTCGGGAATCCCTACCGTCGAACCGAACTTCAGCGGCATCAGGAAGGTCAGGACCAGCAGAAGCGCCTTCGGGAGAATCGAAAGTTTGTCTTTCAGGGTGGTTTCCATACGGGGATTCTCCTTATGCCCTCGGGTGGGCTTTGCGATAGACCGCCTTCAGGCGTTCCGCACTGATATGAGTGTAAATCTGGGTTGTGCTCAGGTTGGCATGTCCGAGCAGTTCCTGAACGCTCCGGAGATCGGCGCCGGCGTCCAGCAGATGAGTCGCGAAGGAATGCCGGAGCTTGTGCGGCGTCATGTCGGCAGGCAACCCGGCCTCTTCCAGATACAGTTTGAAGTTGCGCTGAAAACTGCGGGGCGTCATCCGGCCGCCGTCCTGATTGACGAACAGGGCGGATTCGCGGCGGCTGTCAGAAGTCCAGTTCTTCCGGAGGGCCAGATACTGGCGGAGCGCCCTTTCGGCGGGACCGCCCAGAGCGCAAATCCGTTCCTTTTTGCCTTTGCCGCGGACGAGCATCACCCCGCCGATCAAGTCGACGGAGCTCAGATTCAGTCCGGTCGCCTCGCTGATACGAAGCCCGCCGGAATAGATGACTTCCAGAATGGCGCTGTCACGCACGGCGGAAAGCTCCGCGTGGGCGTCGGATTTGGTCAATTCGCGGGCGTTGGCGTTCTTCCAGTAGGCGCGGGGGGCGTCCAGCAGACGGGAAACCTCGGAAACGGTCATGTATTTCGGAAGGAGTTTCTGCTTCTTGGGCGAAACCAGCCCCGAAAAAGGATTGTTGTCCGCCTTCTCCTCGCGCAGAAGATAACGGTAGAAGGAGCGCAGGGCAGACATCTTGCGGACGATCGAAGTTTTGGAAAGCTCCTCGTTCTGAAGAGCCACGACGAAAGCACGCCCGTCATGGACGCTGACGTCGTTCCAGTCCACCTTCTGAACGGAAGCGTCCTGTTTCAGCGTCAGCACCGCAAACTGGAGAATGTCCCTGCGGTAGCTGTCCAGCGTATGCACGGAGGCATTCCGCTCCGTTCCCAGATAGGTCAGGAATTCCGTCAGAGATGGGTCCTGCTTTTCGGGAACGGCGTCCATGGATCAGCCCCTCCGGGCCAGCGCAGCCTTGATGAAATCGCGGAAAAGCGGATGGGCCGCAAGCGGCGTGGACTTGAATTCCGGATGGAACTGGCAGGCCACGAACCACGGATGGGAATTGAGTTCGATCATTTCCACCAGTTCGCCGTCCGGGGAGGTCCCCACCACGGATAAGCCCTTTTCCTCGAGCTGTTTCCGGAAGGCGGAATTGAACTCATACCGATGGCGGTGACGTTCAATTCCCCACCACGGATAAGCCCTTTTCCTCGAGCTGTTTCCGGAAGGCGGAATTGAA
>CAYWZD010000447.1:0-3771 GCA_964462755.1 uncultured Victivallales bacterium
GCCTCCGAAGATTTGCGGAACTGGAAAAATCTCGGTCCGCTGCTTTCCGACGACACCGGACTCGAACCGGAACAATCCGCGATGCTGACCGGGTTCCAGTACGTCGACTGGCAGTTCGACGGCAGCGATCTCATTTACCTGAGCCGGACCGCCTATCGCGGGGCGCACAATTTCCATGACTCGAACCGGATCACATATCATGTCTTACGGAATTTCAGAAAAAATTGGAAGAACTCATAAATACCATTGTCAACCTCTCAGGGAGATGCAAAAATGAAAAAGAAAATCGGACGCCGCCGGGTCAGGGGAAATTTCACACTTATAGAACTTCTGGTTGTGGTTGCCATCATTGCGATTCTGGCGGGAATGCTGCTTCCGGCCCTTCACAAAGCGCGGGCCATGGCCCAGCGGGCGGCCTGTATCAACAACCTCAAACAGATCGGGCTTTCCATGGTCGTTTACGAAGGAGACTACGGGCTGTATCCGGCAGCATATCAGCCGGACTCCACGGCATCCCTTTTCAAAAGCGTCGCCTGGTACATGCTCCTGTACGGCGTGCGCGACAACACGGAATCCAACTGGAACACGAAAACGCCGGTCGGAAAATATAAAGTGCTGGCGTGTCCGGCCGACAACACCAACTGGACCAGCGCGCAGGACATCCAGTGGACCAAACGCCGCAGTTATGCCGCGAACAGCTGTTCCCTTGCCAAGCTGAACGCCGCGGGAGTGGCCGATCCGGCTCCGAGTAAAAACGGGTATAACGGACTTTGCGGCAATCTCCGCTACGCCTACAAATCGCCCTCCAAGATCATGACGATTCTGGAGAGTCCCGCCAATCTCCAGCGCGCCGACATCTGTGGTTCGGACGCCCAGCGGCAATGGCTCGCCACCACCGGCAGTTATGCGATCATCCCCGGTGGCAACTACGATCCGAACACCTGCCACAAGACCAGCGCGAACTATCTCATGTGGGACGGCCATGTGGAGAATCTGGACTACCGCCGTCTTGGAATGGCCGGCTTCACGACGAAATATTTCTACAACGGCATGGATTTCATGTGGTAAAAAACATCATGACAAATAGAATGAACGAAAGGATGAATTCATGAAGTATGCACTGCCCCTTCTCTGCGCTCTTTTCCTGAGCGGAACAGTCGATGCGTTCGATTTTGCAAAAGACGGAAACCCCCTTTGTGCGATTGTCGTCTCCGGACAGCCCGGCGAACTGGAAAAAATGGCCGCCGCCGATCTGAAGGAGTTCCTCGGCAAAATGACCGGAGCGGATTTTAAAGTCGTTCCGGAAAAAGACGCCCCTGATACTCCGGCCATATACCTCGGTCAGACCGCCTTCGCCGCAAAAAACAAGATCGACTTCGGCAAGCTCGGTGCGGAGGAATGGGTTCTCAAGAGCGCCGGAAAGAATCTGATCGTTTCGGGCGGACGCCCCGTCGGCACGTTTTACGGCGTCTGGGCGCTGCTCAAAAAATTGGGATGTTATCCTCTGACGATGGACCAGACGGTCATTCCGGCCCGGAAAACCCTTTCGATTTCCAATCCAGACGAACAGAAAAAGCCCGCCTTCGAAGGACGTCTCATCTATAACGATTTCCCAGGCAAGGCCATGATCGCCGGAATGCCGAAAAACGAGGAAAGCGCCTACAATCTGTGGTCGCTCCGTTCCGGGATGAACGGACTGCAGACGCATCGGAGCAAGCTCTATTACATCGGAGGCATCAACAACATCTCCCACACGCCGCAGGCCCATTCCCTTTCCGTATATGTGAATCCAGACAAATATTTCAAAACCCATCCGGAATACTTTTCCATGGACGCCAACGGCAAGCGTTTCCGTCCAACCGGACTTCTGAACACCAAATTCGGAAGTCTGTGCATGTCCAATCCTGATGTCTGGAAAATCACGCTGAATTCCCTGCGGGAAATGATCCAGAAGGACCGTAAAGAACGTCCGAAAGAGAACTGGCCGTATCTTTATGACATTTCCATTCTGGATGCTTCCCCGTTCATCTGCAAATGTCCGGCCTGTTCCGTCATTTCCAAAGAAGAGGAATCCGAATGCGGCCTTCTGCTCCGCTACATCAACTATGTGGCGACGGAAATCGCCAAGGAATACCCGGAGATCGTCATCCGCACCTTCGCTTATTCCGCGGCCCGCAAACAGCCGAAGATCACTAAGCCGGCGAAAAACGTCCTGCTCCAGCTCTGCGACGAATTTCCGGAGGCGGACGCCTACCGCCCGCTGACCTCCAAATTCAACGAAAATCGTCTGGCGGACCTCCGGAAGTGGCAGGCCACGGGAGCCAATCTGATGGTCTTTGATTACTGGAATATCGGAAACGAGTATTTCAATCCGCCCCGCGTGGAAGTGCTGATCGATACGATTCAGCCCGATTTGAAGCTGTTCCGCGAACTCGGCGCCAAAGCGCTGTTTCTGGAAGCGGAACGGGACTTCGTCTCCCCTCAGAATTTCATCGATCTGGAATACTTCATCGCCACGGAGCTGATGATGAATCCCGATCAGGATGTCGAGAAACTCATCGACGTTTTCATGAACGGGTTCTACGGTCCGGCCGCCCCGGTGATGAAGGAATGGCTGAATGAGCTCCGCGCCGGAATCAGGGCGCATCCGAAAAAACAGACCATTCTCACGGCGGGCAACTGGAATTTCATTACCGACAAATTCGCGGTGAATTCCTATCTCAAACTCAAAAAAGCCGCGGAAAAACTTCCCGAGGGAAGTGTCTACCGCCGTCGCGTCGAAGACGAGATGATTACGCCGATGTGGGCGTTCCTCGTCAAGCGCGTCGCCTTCGAACCTGCCTTCAAAAAGGCCGGAATCAATATGGATGATATGGTCCGCGACTGCAAGAAATATGTCCATAACCATATCCGCCGTTACGGGGCGCGGAACCCCGCCTATATCGACAAAATGCTCCAGGACAAGTTCAAGTCTGTGACGGTGAACCTGCCGCGTCCTGAGAAGTTCAAGGATGTCGCCGACGAGAATATCCGGGTGCTCGGATATCCGCAGGCGACCCCGATCAAACATTTGAATTCTTCCGTGGTGGACGACCCCGATTCCATCACGGGAAAGGCCTTGAAGTCGCCCGGCAAGGACGGCTCCTGGCACGGAGTGAATGCCCGGATCAATGCGACTCCGACCGTCAAGGTGCCCGCTATGAAATTTGAATTGGGCAATATCGGCGCGCCGGGTGCGGTGAACACGATTCTGCGGCAGGTCCCGCAGGATGAAAAGTATCACTGGTACAAGTTGAACGGGAAAATCGATCTCCGGGAGAAGTCCTATTTCTGGGGGCATTCCTGGGCAATTCAGTTCAACACGACCTCCATCTATGTGCTCTCCGACGGGATAGCGGACAACAATGTATGGGAATGCTGGTTCAACGCGAAGTTCACCGGTCCGGCTTATGTGCCGGGCTCGAAAAAGGAGAATGCCATTTATGTGGACATGGTGGTTCTCACCCGTCCCGACAGCATGAAGTAAATTCCCCCGCAGCCCCCCGCCATACGTTATTTGCATGGGCGAGGGGCCTTTTTTGCAAAAAAAGATCTTCCCTCTGCATAATTTTCAATTTTCCCCCGAATTAGTATCTAATAGCAATTTCTTTGAGAGAGTTGCTCGGGGTTTTCTTGGGGGTTTGAAAAGTCCAGGTCAGGCCGGGAGTTCGGAAGTCCGGGGGAAAGGCATCCGAACATAAAGAAGGCCTGGGAGACCTTGGAAGGCATCCG
>CAYWZD010000448.1:0-3718 GCA_964462755.1 uncultured Victivallales bacterium
TCCGACGCAGGCTTCGCAGCCGACGCATTTCGAACTATCTACTTTTGCCGCCATAGTTAATTCCTCCTGTTTATTTTTTGTTTGCCGGAAAGGGAAATGCCTTTCCGTAATCCGATGCGGTAAGATAGCGTTCCAATGACCGCGCGTCAAGCTCCTTTACCGATTTTTTGCAATTTATTTTCTGAAAGAGTCCCCCCGTGCTTGAATATGAGCCGGAATGAATGTATTATAGCCCCCCGCAAACAGGAGAAAGGAGACCTTGTCATGAGAACCCCGATTATTTGCGCATCATTCGTTTCACTGGCCGCCCTGACCGGCTGTGTTTCCGTCTCTGAATACACGAAACAGGCGGATTCCTACCGCAACGAACTTTCCGCAAAAGAGAGACAGCAGGCCGAACTGGCGGCAAAACTGACGGTCAGTCAGGCCGAACTCCAGGCCGCGAAAGTGGAACTGGCAAAACTGTCCGTCCGTCTGGAGGAAACCGAGAAAAAATCGGTCGCCCTGAAAAAGGAACAGGCCGAGCTACGGGAAAAAATCGAACAGGAATACATCCCTGTGATAGAAGTCATAGAGAATACGGAATACAACATTCCGCCCGCCATTCTGGCCCGCTACCTCAAACAGGTCACCCCCTCCGCCAATGCGTCCCCGGCGGAGAAACGCAACTTCATCCATGCGGTCGGACGTCTCAACGACAACTACAACTCCAATTACCTGAGACAGAAAATCGCAGCCTCCCTGATTGCACTCGGGCATGACTATTTCAACGACATGCTCCCCTATATGGACAAGTCCGTCTTCCAGCAGGCGGCCGCCGTCCTCGCCACTCCCGCCGACAAACCCGCCATAAAGACCCTTCTGATGAATCCGAACCGGAACAACCGTTACGGACTTGTCAATATTTATGCTTCCCTTGTGGATGAATCGGACAAGGCGGACGTTCTGAAAATGCTTCCGCAGTATCAGAATCTTTTCTCCTGCATCACCAGGCTGGGCATCGAGAAAGAAGCCGTGCCTTACATCAAGAAATGGATTGAAGGAGGCAACACTTCCATTCCATATTTCGAGCTCGTCCTGAAAAACAGTTCCGAAAAGGAAACGAAGGTTTTCTTCGGCAATTTCTGGCTTTCTTATCTGACGAACACCTCCCGCAACCACTGGGGCAATAACATGGAAATCCTCCAGTATCTCGCGGAGAAGGGATTCACTCCTGCTTTCGTGCGTCTGGTGGAGACCGCCCCCGTCTACGGCAACGATCCCTACCGAATCGGACGTATCCTCGCTCTCGGACCGACGGGGTCCATCGCAGACCTGGCCGAATGGGTCCGGAAGAACAAGGACTCGCTGGTGTTCGACGAGGGGAAAAAACAGTATAAGCTGAAGGACCAGCCCGCGAAATAAAGGACTGCAACAGTAAGGATCAAGAAATATGGAACTGCTGGCTCCGGCCGGAAATCTCTCTTGTGCTCTGGCCGCTTTCGACGCCGGAGCGGACGCCGTTTACGCCGGTCTGAAACGCTTCAACGCAAGGGAACGGACCGAGAATTTCACAATGGATGAAATGTCGCGTCTGCTCGTTTACGCGCATCGGCTGAAAAAGAAAGTCTACGTTGCCTTCAACACCCTGATCAAGGAAAATGAGGTCGAAGAAGCCGCCGCCGAACTGGCCGCGCTGGAAGAACTCCGCCCGGACGCCCTCATCGTGCAGGACCTCTGCGTGGTGCGGATCGTGCGGGAGTATTTTCCGAAACTGACGCTCCACGGGTCCACGCAGATGGGCTTGCACAACTCTGCCGGACTCGTCTTCGCCCGTGAACTCGGTCTTTCCCGCGTGATTCTGGAACGTCAGACCACGCTCTCCGAACTGGAATCGATCCTGCGTTCGAAACCGCCGGTCGAGGTGGAAATCTTCATCCACGGGGCGCTCTGCTGCTGTATCTCGGGAACGTGTCTGCTCTCCTCCTGGCTGGGCGGCTGGAGCGGAAACCGGGGCAAATGCAAACAGCCCTGCCGCAGGCGTTACCGGGGAAGCGACGGCAACGGATTCTTCCTGTCGGCGCAGGACCTCGGAACGCTGGAAATCCTTCCTCGCCTGATGAAAACGGGAGTGACTTCGTTCAAGATCGAAGGCAGACTGCGTCGTCCCGACTATGTGTCGAACGTCGTCGCGGCCTATCGGATGGCCATGGACGCGCAGAACGACGAAGAATTCCGTGAAGTGCTTCCGGCGGCCAAGGCGCGTCTGGCGAGGACCTGCGGACGCAAGTGGTCGCTCGGCTACTTCACGAAGGAATCCGCCGCACAGCTGGTCAAGCATGACGCAATGGGCGTTTCGGGACTGCTCTGCGGCAAGGTGGTCTCCACTTCCGCGAACGGCTTCACAGTGCTTTCCGGACGCCCCTTCTACACGGGAGACATGATCCGCGTCCAGCCCGTCAGCGGCGACGAGGGACCATCGTTCTGCGTCACAAAAATGAGTGTGAAAGGCAAAAATGTTTTCCGTGCCGAAAGCGGGGTGGAGACATTCATCCATTCCGACAAGGAAATCCCGAAAAGCGGAATTGTCTACAAGATCGGGGAACGGGTCGAGGACTATTCGAAACGGATCGACGCCCTGCCCCTCCGGAAGCCCCTGCTGGATCTCGAGGTGGAAATCTCCCGGGAAAAATGCCGGGTCGTCTGTGGAAAAACACCGTGGGAAAAGGTTCTGTCGCTCGAAGAGGCCGGAACCCAGCCGCTCCGTCCCGAGCGCCTGGAACAGGAGTTCGCCGGAATTCATGACGACCATTGGGAAATCGGGTCCGTGCAAGTGAAGATCGAAGGCAATCCGTTCCTGCCTGCCAGCGTGCTCAAGGCTCTCCGCAAAGAATGCGCTGAAACGTTGTTCCCTTCCCTGCCCCCGCCGGAAAACACATCGTCCGACGCATTGGAACGGTTCCGGGCGGACTATGCGGCGTTGAAACACACACATGCAACGCCGAAGCCGCCGGATACGGCGCTGGTCCCGCGCGGGAAACATCCATCCGTCGCCGCCCGATGCGTCATCGCCCGGGAGATCGATTCCACTCCGGCGCCCTCGGAGGAACTGGTCCTGCCCTTCTACATCGACGAGGCCTCCCTGAAAAACGTCCGGGAAGCCATCGCCGCATACGTGAAAAAAGGCGGTCGAGTCATACGCGTCACATCGCTCTGCCATTTCCCGCTGTTGAAGGAATATCAGGGAATCGCGATCAAGACCTGCATGCCGCTTCCAGTCTGTAACTCCTTAGCGGTTAAAGAGCTCGCGGAACGCGGAGCGGTCATGGCGCAAGGCTCTCTCGAACTGGGCGGCGGCGAACTGGAGGCGCTGGCGAAGAAATCGGTCCTGCCCTTCGAAGTCTACCGCTTCGGACGTCCGGTGCTGCTCTCCACAAGGGCGACACTTCCGGTCCGCGGAAGGATGTGCGATTCCAAGGGAGATGAGTTCCTTGTGGAAAAAAATGGAATCCTCACGCAGGTGCTGGCGGAAAAGGTCATGGACATTCCACCGGTCCGCGACGCGGACGCCTCGTTCTACGATTTCCGTTTCACCGACGGCCAGAAGACCGATCCGGCGCACTTCAATTTCGACATCACGCTGGCCTGACCCCGGAACGTAGTTCCAAACAAGCTGGTGCAGGTCGCTGACCTGCTGCGATCCAACTGCATAAGTTGGTCGTGCAAAGCACGAAATCCC
>CAYWZD010000449.1:0-3708 GCA_964462755.1 uncultured Victivallales bacterium
ACTTCGACAACATCCGCAAGGAAAAGGACTTCATAAAAATCGTCCAGGAAGCGCGTGAAAAAAGCACAAATCCGGAAAAGGAACTCCCGGAGTATGAACCCTATCTCCAGTCCGAAACGGAAAAAGGAATCCATCCATGAGCCGAATTCATCTTCTTCCGGAACAGATTTACAATAAAATCGCGGCCGGAGAGGTGGTCGAACGGCCCGCCTCGGTTCTCAAGGAGCTCCTGGAAAACGCGCTCGACGCCAATGCGAGGAAAATCTCCGTGCAGGTCCGCAAGGCAGGCGCCGAATTCATCTCCGTCGTAGACGACGGCTGCGGCATGGACGCCGACGACGCCCTTCTCTGCTTCGAACCCCACGCCACCAGCAAGATCCTGAAGGAATCCGATCTTTTCGCCATCACCACCATGGGCTTCCGCGGGGAGGCAATGCCCAGCATCGCCTCGGTTTCAAAGATCACGCTGAGAACCCGTCCGAAAGAACTTCAGGAAGGATGCGAAGTCGTGCTCCACGGCGGAAAAATGATCGCCTCCGCGCCGGTGGGGTGCGCCCCCGGAACCGAGGTGATCGTCCGCGACCTCTTCTTCAATACGCCCGCGCGCAAGAAGTTCCTCCGGAGCCGTCCGACCGAGGAACATCACATCGCAGAAATGATGACCAACCTCGCGCTGGCTCATGCCGACATTGCTTTCGAGCTCAAACTGGATAACCGCGTGTTCCTGTCGAGTCCCGCCGCCGCGGATCTGATTCCGCGCATCCGGGAATTGTTCGGACGCGAATATGCCGACGCCATGCTCCCCGTGGAACATGAGGAAAACGGGGTCCGCATCACCGGCTACATCGCACGACGGTCCTTCACGCGTCCGACCCGCCTCGAACAGCGTATTTTCGTGAACGGACGTCCCGTCGAGGCGCAGGGAATCTACCGCGGCATCCGCGACGGCTGCGGTCCCGTTCTCGACCACGGCCGCTACCAGCCCTGCATCCTCTTCCTGTCCCTCGACCCCTCTCTGGTCGACGTCAATGTGCACCCGTCGAAACGCGAGGTCCGTTTCTCCCGTGAATTCGAAGTCGTGGCGGCGGTCCGAAACGCCGTCACGGAAGCCATGCGGAATACGAATTCCCCGATTATTTCCATGGGCGCCGTATCCGTCTTCGACAACGAAACTCCTCTTGCCGGGGATGAAACGGACGTCTCTCCGAAACCCTTCGAAAACATCCCCGAACCGCCTCCAGCAACCGGCACCGGGCAGGAGGAAGACTTTTCCATGCTGGACGCCGTCATGAGATCCGCTTTTCTGGATTACTCGCCGCAATCCGGTGTCATCTCACGGATGACGACCGCCGCCGACCTGCCCGGATTCCGCCCGGAAGATCATACGGACGAATCCCGCAAGGACCGCACGGAGACACCATCCGAAAAAGAAAAACAGGAAGAAGCCGTCGCCGCGCCGCAGGAAAAGAATTCCCTCGGACTGCGAATCGTCGGGATTCTCAACAACACCTACATTCTCGCGGAAAGGGCGGACGGTCTGATTCTGATCGACCAGCACGCCGCGCATGAACGCATTCTTTTCGAAAAACTCTTGAAAGGGGTGAACGGCATTCTTTCCCAGAGGCTTTTGATTCCGGTCCCGCTGGAACTTTCGCGCGCGGAAATCGCCTTCCTGGGAAAAAATGCCGGACATCTGGAAAAGCTGGGGTTCGAGGCCGAACCTTTCGGCAGCAACTCGGTCAAGCTCAACGCCATTCCCGCCGCACTCTCCCAGGACAACGCGGGAAACGTATTCAAGGACATGCTTTCCGAAGTCGCCGAAAACGGAACTCCCGGACAACGCATCGACTATGAAAAATTCGCCATGTGCGCCTGCAAAGCAGCCGTCAAGGCAAATGATATCCTGTCCATCGATGAAGCGGTCGCGCTTCTCCGGCAGCTCTCCTTCTGCGAACTGCCTTTCGCGTGTCCGCACGGGCGTCCCACGATCCTCAATATTTCCATGAAGGAAATCGAACGCCGTTTCGGGCGCAAATAATCTTTTCTTTCAAAAGACAGGAACACGGGGAACGGGAACCCTTTCAGGAAAGGCTTTCCCTTTCCCCGCACCCCAATCCCTTCCAAAGATTTTTAAGTCATCTTTCATTGCGACGCAATGAAAGATAAGTTAGAAGTTTTTGAAAAAAATTAGGGAGATCATCGGTCAGGGCTCGCAGGGTTCATACCAGGAACGGCCGTCGGCTCGAAGCAGGTCGTCTGCCTCCTTCGGACCGGAGGAACCGGCGGGGTAAAAACAGAGCGGCATTTTTTCACGGGCGTTCAGGACAGGTTCCAGCAGGGACCACGCCAGACGGACCGTGTCGCTGCGGATGAAGAGGGTCTGATCTCCCAGCATGCAGTCCAGCAGAAGCCGTTCATAGGCTTCCGGCATGCTTTCGCCGGGCTCCAGAATGGAGTCATACTTGAAATCCATCGTCAGGTCGCCCATGCAGAGCTTCGGCCCGGGACGCTTGGCGATCAGGTTCAACGCCAGTCCTTCTTCGGGCTGGACGGTCAGGATGAGCCGGTTCCGGGCTAGATCCCCGGCCTGGACCGGTTCAAAAATACTGTGCGGAATGTGCTTGAAATTGATGACGATCTCGCTGCGTTTGCGGTTCAGGCGTTTCCCGCTCCGGAGATAGAACGGCACACCGCGCCAGCGCCAGTTGTCGATGAACATCCGCGCCGCGGCGTAGGTCTCCGTATGGGAATCCGGGGCGACCCCTTTTTCCGTGCGGTAAGCGGGCATTCCGCTGCCTTCCGCGTATTGGCCGAGAACGAAATTTTCGGGAACAAACGGGCGGATGGAACGAAGCAGATGCGCCTTTTCATCGCGTACCCGGTCCGCGGCAAAGGAAACCGGAATTTCCATCGCCACCAGGGAGAGCATCTCCAGCATGTGGTTCTGGAACATGTCGCGGAGAAGTCCCGCCTTCTCGAAATAATGGGCGCGGTGCTCGACTCCCAGCGTCTCCACCGCCGTGATCTGAACCGAATCGATGTAGTCGCGGTTCCAGACCGGTTCAAAAAGCAGGTTTGCAAAACGGAACATCAGGATGTTCTGGACCGTCTCCTTGCCGAGATAATGGTCGATCCGGTAAATCTGGCGTTCCGTGAGGTAAGGCAGAAGCCCGTGTTCCAGCGCGATGGAGCTTTCCAGATCATTTCCGAAAGGCTTCTCGATCACGACATGACGCCACTGCGAACATTCGCTCTCGCCCGGCTCCGCGGTCAGACCGGCGCCGGCCAGCCTTTCCACCAGCGAAAGATACATGGAAGGCGCCGTCGCCAGATAGAAAAGACGGCAGGAATCCAGATTGCCGAACGAATGCTCCACTTCGGCGACAGCCGGAACCAGACGTGCAAACGTATCCGGATCTCCATAGTCTCCGGCATGATAGAAGATCCTTCCGAGAAATCCGTCGAGAAAGGGAGACGGCTCCATGCCGGGGAGCTTGCGCACGTATTCGCGGTAAGCCTCATTCGACATAAAATCCCGGCCGCATGCGATAATCCCGGAGCGCTTGTGCAGCAGCTCCCGCTGATACAGATGATACAGCGACGGGATCAGCTTGCGGCCGGCCAGATCGCCGAGCGCGCCGAAAATGACCACAGTGTTCGGAGGCGGGGCGACTTCCATGCAGAAGCCGCCGCGCCACCGGCAATCCG
>CAYWZD010000450.1:0-3697 GCA_964462755.1 uncultured Victivallales bacterium
GGTTTCTCCCAGATGGAACCGTTCATATTTGCGCTCCTTTCAGCAGATTTTCGAGGTTGAGCCCGGCCATTTTCGCAATGGATTTTTCATCCAGCCCGGACTGTCTGATCTGAAGCATCTGACTCCCCTGATTGTATACGGGAAAACCGCTGGCATAAAGTATCCGGTCCGGTCCGTAGATTTCAGCCAGGTCGCGCAATCCCTCTGGATTCCAATATCCGGTGGTGCCGAAGTAAAAATGCGGAAGATTTTCGAGAAGCGGGCGAATCTGGCGGTCCGTTCCCCACTTGCCACAAGTTTCGAAATAAATGAAAATGTTCTCCGGAAACTCTTTCACGAACGAATACAGTTCCGCCCATTTCCCGGCAAAGGCGTCCAGCAGAACCGGAATCCGGCGTTCGGCGGCGGCGTCCAGAATTTTTCCAAGCGTCCAGCGGCATGGCACATAGCGGTGCTCGAAAGGAGAAAGGGTCAGCGCGCCAATCCTGTTTTTCTTCATTTGAGCAAAGAAACGGTCCGGCTCCGGCTGTTCGTCACATTGTCCCGGCAGGATGCACCAGACTCCAGTCAGACGTCCGGAATCATCCGCCAGCAACATTTCCGCGAGGTTCCGGTTGCTTGCCAGAGCTCCCGTCGGAATGGCCGCGTGACGCACCAGCGACTTGTCCACGCCATAGAAATCCATGTCGGACAGCAGTTCCTTTGCGTCCGGACCGGGCGCGTTCATCGAATTGCCGATCCGGCAGTTCGCATCGAAAAACATGCACTCTTTCATCTTCTCACTCCGTTTTCCTGTTTTCAAGAGAGACTGAATTCATTCTTCGTGTATTCAACAGTTCACCCGGCAATCTCCTTTTCCAGCAGACGGAACATCTCTTCGCCGAAAAGAGCATGGCCTTCCGGCGAAAGGTGAATTCCGTCGGAGGTCAGGATATACCGTTCCGGATAGTTTTGAAACAGCTTGTAAAGATCAAGCGAAGGCCAATGATTTTTTCGGATGGCATCCCGGAAAAACTCACGCTCGGGCTCCATCATCTCATCGAGTCCGCCGAACTTCTTCAGCGGCTCCGCGAACGCCGGATGTTCCGTCACCCAATGACACCGGTTGATGACCGGCCCGATCACCACGCCGATCCCCCTCGTCTTTGCCGGAAGCCGTTGAAACAGACCGTCCGTCAGCGCCCGTAGTTCGGACATGGGAACAATCCGTTCCGGCTTCGTATAATCGTGGTTGTTTCCCCCGATCATGAACAGCAGATAATCCGGAGAATAAGCCAGAACATCACGGTCGAAACGGGCCATGCATTCCCGGGTGGATTCGCCGCCAACCGCGCCATTCACAACCGAAAAACAAATTTCCGGAAAGCGACGGGAAAGTCCGGCATACATGACGTTATACCACCGCGCCATCGGGTCGTCCACCCCGATCCGGCCCTCCATGATGGAGGAGCCAAAAACGGAAAGGACGATATTTTTCATTCCCCAGGGCATGAAAAACTCCTTTTTTATGATTTCGCGGCAAGCTCGCGGAGTTCGTCCACATTCGCGGCAACCTTCCGCACCACCGCAGCGATCTGTTCCGCCGACTGCTTATAATACATCGACTGATGCGCAATTCCAAGCATCCTTGTGGAAAGAAAATCGCAGACGGGGCAGGTTTCCCCGTCGGCAATGCGGTATTCGTTCTTGCGGAGATTGAACAGCGCATGCTTGTAGACGGGACCATGTCCGCAGTTGCCGATCGGGGCGCCTTCCGCAATGCACGCACGGTCGATGACTTCGCGCGGAATCCCTTTGAATTCCTCGCCGTCGAAAATAAAGTGGAACGTATAGTGTCCTTGCGGATTGGCGAGACGTCCGGGAGCCTGAGTACGCACTCCGGGGATGTCCTTGACCGCATCAGTCATAATCTTCGCGTTTTCGTCATAGATCAGGACGCGGTCCCGGAGCGTCTTGAGCTGTTCCGACAGGATGACCGCCTGAAACGCGGTCGCGCGGTAATTGTGGCAGACCAACCCCTCGGGCGCCTTGACGGCCTGTCCCTGTTTCAGTCCGCGCTGATAGCCGATATGCTTGATCAGGTAGATTTTTTTCGCCAGTTCCTCATCGTCCGTGATGCAGATGCCGCCCTCGCCCGCGGCAAGGGTCTTGGACTGCTGGAAGCTGAAGGAACCGACCTTGCCCCAGCTTCCGACGCCCTTGCCGTTCCAGAAGCCGCCCTGCATGTGGGCGCAGTCCTCGACAACCGGAATATTGTGCCGGTTTGCAATCGCGAGAATCTTTTCGAGATCGGCGGTCGAACCGTAGACATGAACGGGAATGATCGCTCTGGTTTTGGGTGTTATAGCCGCTTCCAGCTTGGCCGGGTCCATGCAGAGCGTCGTCGGCTCGATGTCCACGATCACCGGAGTCGCGCCGAGATAGAAGGGGGCCAGCGCGGTCGCCATCCAGGTCAGCGCGGGAACGATCACCTCGTCGCCTTTTCCGACTCCGAGCGACTGAAGCGCGCATTCGAGCGTCACGGTTCCGTTGGCCATGAAGACCGCGTATTTCGTGCCGTGGAAGGCGGCGAATTCCTGTTCGAACTGCTGTTCCATCGGACTGTTGAACGACCACGCGCCGCTCATGTAGACTTCCTTGAGCCGTTCCGCGGTATTGACGTCGCGCGGCGGCCATGTGAGATTTTTATACGGTTCGCTGAAGAGTTTTTCTCCGCCGAGAATTGCCAGTTTTGCCATTTCGCACCTCCTGAAGTTGATTTTTTCGACTTGAATCCGATTCTTTTTCTGTGTATAGTATACACCGGGTCGCCTGTTCCGTAAATATTGCGTTCTTGTCAAAAATACTTCAATCTTGCTTTTTGGAGAAGAAATGGAAGAGATCGGGAGAGTTTTATATTCAGGGGTCGGCGCCATTTATACCCAATATGCCGAGGGAGTGGAATACAAGTCCGGTGACGGGTTCCAATCCAGTGTGCATCCGCACCGGGAAATGCTCTTCGTGATCGAAGGCAAGAGCCGCTACATGCTTAATAACCGGGTGTTTGACGCCTCTCCCGGTACGATTTTTCTGATTGACCGGTGGGTCCCCCACGCACAGGGATATCTGGGGACGGATCATGACCTTCTGCATCTATGGTTTCACATGCCGGGTTCCGCACTGGATGCATCCGTCATCCGGGTGGAGTCGCACGGACATTACAGACTCGACTCAAAGAATGTGATTTTTCCGGCCGACCTCCAGTCCACACTGATCCGGCGTTGGGATGCACTGAATCTCCTGAAGGACATTTCCGGGGAAACGGCGCGGCGTTATCTGAAAGCTCCCCTGAACGCGCTTCTGGACGAAACCGCCTTCCAGCTTTCCGGTCCGGAATCGGGCGTGGCGGAAACGGCCGACAGCATTGTCAGGGCAGTCAAAAACCATATCCGGATCATGAATGCGCGCGGCTGTTCGCTGAAGCACCTCGAACAGATTTCAGGCTACAGCCGCTTTTACCTTTCCCACCGCTTTCAGAAGGTCGTGGGATGCACGATCGGGGAATATGTGGACAGGGTCCGCTCCGACTACACGCGGGAAGCGTTCCGCCGCGGACTCAAACAAAAGGAAATTGCGTTTGAACTGGGCTTTTCCTCCCCGTCCAACTTCTGGTCGTGGCTCCAGAAGCACAAGGAGGAAATCTAGGAAAAAACATGGG
>CAYWZD010000451.1:0-3681 GCA_964462755.1 uncultured Victivallales bacterium
ATACCGGTCGCAGGCGTCGTAAAAGGCCTCTTTTTCGATCAGTCCGCCGCCCCACACCCGGAAAATATTGATCCCGGCTCCGGCCGCAAGGGCGACCAGATGTTCATAGTCTTCCGGCGTAATGCGCGAGGCCATCAGATCCGCCGGAACCCAGTTGACGCCCCGTGCGAAAACCGGCGTGCCGTTGATGACGAAGGTCTGATCGTATGCGCCCTCGGGCGAATCCGGATTCCGACGTGTCTCCAGACTCCGGAAGCCGACCCGGCTCTGGTGGTGTTCACCGTCCAGAATGATTTCAAGCGTGTAAAGAGCCGGGAACCCGTATCCGTTCGGTTCCCAGCGTCGGAAGTCGGAAATGACGAATTCGATGTCGGCATGATTGGATCCGGGCTGGAGTGCGAGGACTTTTTCGCAAAAGACCTCCCTGTTATCAAAATTATACGGTTTGAGACTCAATGAAAGCGAAGTTTCCTTTGCAGAACGCGACTCGATTTCAAGACTCAGATGAACCCTCCCGTCCTCATGCGTGAAATGCCAGTCGCGGAGCCGGGTGTTTTTATAGGCGGAAACCGTCACGCTGTCCCAGATCCCGGACGGCACCAGTTTACGGGACCAGTCCCAGCCGAATCCCATCTGGGTGCGGTGAAACCCGGCAAAATCGGCTGGCTCATGATCACGATGGTTCGGCTTTCCCTGAGGAGCGGGAAAAAAGACGACCGCGATCAGGTTGTCTTCTCCAAAGCGCACCAGCCCGGTGATGTCAAAACCGACGGGGATGAACATGCCCTTATGATGTCCGAGCAGTTCCCCGTTGAAGAAGAAAAGAGCCTCGTAGTCAATCCCCTTGAAGTCGATGCGGACACGGGAGCCGCGCCAGTGATCCGGCACCCGGAAAGTCCGGCGGAACGCCCATGAATGCTTCTCCGCCCATTCGGTCTGTTCAAGGTTGCGTCCGAAGAAGGGATCGGGAATCCCTCCGTTCTCCAGCAGAAAAGTACGGTCACAGCCCGGTATGGTGCCGGATATGGCTCCCGGAGCGGCCTCCCCGCGGACGAATCCGGAACTGCGGGCGGAGTCGATCAGCATGTTTTCAAGATTGCGTGACCGGCTGCGCCAGGAATTGTATTGGTCTTCGGAAAGGAAGTAATCGGCTTCCCATCCGTTTCCGTCGAGATTGATTTTCATTGACTTCATGACTCCCTGTTGAGGCTTTGCCGTACGACGAGTTCGCCCGACATTACGGTTTTTTTAACGTTCTTCCGGTCCAGCATGTCCAGCAGCGTGGCGGCGGCGATGGTGCCTTGTTCGCGCCTCGGCTGACGGATGGAACTCAGTTCCGGCGTGACCATGCGACAGATCGGGCTGTCATCGACACCGATGACGGCAAGGTCTTCCGGGATGCGTCGTCCAAGGGCGGTTCCGGCTTTGAGAACGGCGGCGCCGAGAATGTCGCTGTCCGCGAAAACCGCGGTGATTTCAGGGTGTTGCTTGAGTAAAAGGGTCGTCGCCTTGAACCCTTCGTCGAGAAAATTATGACAGAATACCTGAAACCGTTTTTTTTTCGGCACTCCGAGTTCGTCGAGACGTGCGCGCCAGCCGTCCTGATTACCGGCTCCGTTGCTGAGATATCCGAAGTGCCGGTGCCCGCGCGAATAAAACGCATCGGCGGCCAAACGTCCGATGACGTTGCCGTCAACATGGACGCTGCAGGATTCCGGAAGGTCCGGATCGGAACCGACGAAAACTTTGGCTGTTTTGTCGACCTCTGCCAGTTTTTCCACACCTGTTCCGAGATTGCCGCCGATGACGATCAATCCATCCACCCGGCGTTTCCGGAAAACCTCCAACCGTTCGCCCAATTCATCTCCATCGCGGTAAGAACCCAACAACACGCTGTAAGGTGTATGCAGACAATAACTCTCGATTCCGGCCAGAATTTCCGGAACGAAGGAACTGTTGATGTCATAGACAATGACGCCGATCATGAAACTGCGGGCCATCCTCAAACCGCGTGCGTTGCGGTCGGGTTCATAGCCGAGCCGGGCCGCTGCCGCCAGAATGCGTTTGCGTGTTTCCGGGGAAGCCATGATCCGTCCGGATTTTCCATTCAGCACAACCGATACGAGGGCCATCGAAACCCCGACCTCCGCACTGATATCTTTCAAAGTCGGATTATTCATTGTCGCTTTCAAGTGGTTGCATTAATCGTTAAATGCGTCTTCAGTTTAAATTTTATCCGGAAATGGTGAAATGTCAATATTTCATTAAAAAAAAACGTGAATTTAATGCCATGACTGGCTGAAAGTCACGAGGGGGTATGGAAATTGTTTCAGCGTTTCATCATGGCATAATCGCCTCTGTCATCAATGAAATTGACAAGCACAAATTCCAAGATGTCAATAATAATGTTTTTCAGTGATTCTGAAATATTTCCAGAATATTTCCACTGCCAATAAATCTCCAAGACAATTAAACCGGGCATACCCGGCTTGGTATACCTTGTCGATGCTGTTCCATTGAAGGAGAACGCTGTCCTTGAGACGCTGCCCCGTATACATGCCGATGTGGTAGATGACCCGGATTTCCGGCTTGTTCATGACGGTGTGCCGGGGATCTTCAAGGACTTCAAGGATTCTCTGCTCCTGTTCACGGGAGAAAGCCAGTCGCCTGACTCCGATTCCCTGTTCCTCGCGTTCCCGGCGGAAGAGAAGGGGACGGAAGGGATTCTCTCCATCCCGGAATTCGGTCAAGGTGGAGAATATTTTGCGGAGGCGTTTGATTTTCCGGTTGTGTGTATCGACGGCCAGTCCGGACTTCTTCAGGTGTTGGGCGAACTTTTCGGCATGTTGAGAGGTGATCTTGCGAACCTCCATCCGGGGATCGTTCATAAAGCGGATGAACTCTTCCAGCGTTGCGCGGTATTGAATCTGTTCGCTGACGGTGGCCGGGACGGCTCGTTCTGGATGAGTCGAGTAATAGTCCCAGACGCCGGGGAGGGGAAGGTCGCGTGTCGGGATGGTCAACCCCCGTGCTTGTTGGACATGGGCCGCGATAACTTCGGTGGAGCTTGCCTTGATGATGGGGAAGAGAGCCTCTGCCTTCTGTGTGGCTTCGGGGCGGTTGGTCGTCTGCAAGCTGACGCTCTTTCTATGCCCGTCGATCTGATAGCGATAGTAGTAGATTCTCCCGAGCCCTTTGGAATAAATTGCCCCGACATTGAGACGCAAGCTTTTCTTAGCCATGGATGGAAGCCTTTCATTTCGTATGATCCAAAGCTAAAATAAATTTTCAAGAGCCATCCGTAAATCAGTAATAATCAACATTCCTTGTGGCTGGATTGGATTCCCGGAAACGTTTAAGGTAAAGTTTGACCGTGTTTCCCGGCAGAGGGAAATTTTCCGGAGGCGACACGAAAATCAGTTGAGTATCCGGAAAACGGTTCGCGAAGTGGGCGCATTCCCCAAAGAGCCACACTTCCCGGAAAATGCCGTGCGGCGTATCTTTCCGGTTCTGCCATGAACATACCGGTAGACGATATCCGCCCTTCAGGAAAGGCAGGACGCTTTTCAGATTCCAGGCGTCGTCATACAGCACCATTGGCATGGAATGTCCGGAGCGCACGATATCTCCTCTTTCGACCTTCGGTGCGCGCTCATTGCGGAATCCGAATACGCATAGACA
>CAYWZD010000452.1:0-3681 GCA_964462755.1 uncultured Victivallales bacterium
TTCGGAGACTTGATCCGCAGTTACTATCCGAATGGCATGCACCGGACCCTCGCGGAAAAGCTCGCGGCGGATGATTTGAACATCCGTACGGTTTCTTTGGACGAGCCGGAACAGGGACTGCCCGACGAAATCCTGAACACCACAGACGTTCTTCTCTGGTGGGGGCATTGCGCCCATGCGGAAGTCAAGGACGCGCTGGTCGACAAAATCCAGCTCCGCATTCTGGCGGGAATGGGGCTGATCGTTCTCCATTCGGGACACCTTTCCAAGATTTTCCGCCGCATGACCGGAACCGCCTGCCGTCTGCGCTGGCGCGAGGTGGGGGAAAAGGAACGCCTCTGGGTCGTCAGCCCGTCCCATCCGATCGCCAAAGACATCCCCGAAACCTTTGTGATCCCGAATCATGAGATGTACGGCGAACCCTTCGACATTCCGCAGGACGGCAAGATCATCTTCATGTCCTGGTTCGAGGGCGGAAACGTGTTCCGAAGCGGAGTCACATTCGAGCGCGACAACGGGAAAATTTTCTACTTCTCGCCCGGACATGAAACCTTCCCGGTTTACCACGATCCCACCGTGCTTCATGTAATCGGAAACGCCATCCGCTGGGCGGCTCCGGATAAGATTTTCGAGTCGCGCACCACGCCGCAGCCGAAGGCTCCGGAAAAAGTCTATTCAAAGAATCCGCTGGAAAAAATCGACACCAGCGCCATTCACAAATAAGGAAGGAAAACGGAAGATGAAAAAATACCGGATTTCATTCATCGCCGCGGGCCGCATGGCCAACAGCATGGCAACCCAGCTGAAAAAACTCGACAACGTCGAGCTGGCCGGAGTCTTCGACATTCTTCAGGACAAGAGCATTGCTTTCGCGAAAAAATACGGGTTCGAAAAGAATTGCAAGTCCCGCGAGGAACTGTTGTCGGACAAGACCGTAGACGCGATCGTGATCTGCAACTACTGTCACCAGCATTGCGAAACCGTTCTGGCGGCGCTCAACGCCGGATTCAAGTTCATTTTCTGCGAGAAACCGGCCGTCCGCAAAGTGGAGGAAGCACAGCTTCTGCGGGACGCGGCCGCCGCGCACGGCGCCAAGATCATGATCGGACACCACCGCAAGCACATTCCGGCGTGCCGGAAACTCAAGGAGCTGATCGAACAGGGACGTCTCGGCAAAATCCGTTTCGCCAAAGTCAACTTCTGCAACTGCTGGTATTCCCGCGACTGGAACGATTATTTCGCCAGTTACGAACAGTCCGGCGGCACCACGCTCGACATGGTCACGCACTATGTCGATCTGCTGAATTGGTATTTCGGCAAGGCGGAATCTGTCTCCGCCCGTGCGCTGATGCTGGAAAAAACGGTTCCCAAAGAGGTGAATCCGGTGGACTACGTCAACGCGACCCTTGTTTACAAGAACGGGGTGATCTGCGGGATCGAGTCCTCCTACCAGCGTTACGGCGTTTCGTATGACACGCTGGAAATCTACGGCGACGACTACACCGCGGTCACCGACTACCGCACACTGAAACTCTACCGCAAAAAGGAAACGATCGAGTTCGATGTCGGCTTCGGCGAGATCGAGAGCGAACAGCTCGAACAGGCGAAAAACTTCGTGGCCATGATCGGGGACGGCATTCAACGCCAGACCACGCTCGAAGAAGGCCTTGCCTCGGCTTGCACGGTGCTCGGCATGATGGCTTCCAGCGAAAAAGGCGGAGAACTGTTCCGTTACTGAAGCGCCGGGACAACTCCTTTGTAGTGACTCCCGTTATCCGGATTCCCGGATGCGGGAGTTTATCTTTCCGGTATCCGGTTTGAAAAAAAAGTTTGTCGCAATATATTATAAAAAAACATTCATAACAGATACAATCCATATTGACCGGCCGGAATTCCCCATACGAGTAAGTAAAATGAACGAAAAGTCCTCCTTGGAAGATTACACGCGAAAAAAAGAAGAAATTCTGAACAACCGTTTTTCCACATGGTTTCAAATTCTCCGGGATCTGGAGATGACTTCAGAACCGGCACACACGGTAGTGAGTTTTCCAAATTCCTCCAGTTATGTATTCTCCACGGGCGCCAATACCTTCTGGATGGTTGACCCTTCCTATGCAAGAGATGGAGAAGCCGACGCCGAAACAGAAAAAATCGCCGGACTGATACGGGAAAAAATCTCGTTTGCCGTAATTACACATCTGCACGCGGATCATTGTCAGGCAGGGCTTATCCGCCAGTTGCGGGATGCGCCTATACGATGGCTCGTTCCAGCCGGAATCGCGGAGAAATTCCGGATTCTCGGCGGTATTGCCGCCGAGAAAATACTCGTCCTTGAAAACGGATCGCCCGTCGAATTCCGCCATATCTCGATTACGGCCGGAAGAGGGTATCATGATGAACCGGGGAAAACAACGGTGGAAGCAAGCTCTTATGAAGTCATACTCCCCGACGGCGTCTCCCTGTTTTTTCCCGGCGATGTCCGTGACTTCGATGCGGAAATATCCGCCTCCTCCCCGGCGGATTATATTTTCGGACATGTTTTTCTTGGACGCGACAATGCCTGCGGGAATACATTTTCAAAACTCGATTCCTTCTGTCGTTTCATGACCCGGAGGAAAAGCTCCCATCTGATTCTGACGCATCTTTATGAAACGGGCCGCCCCCCGGAGGATCTCTGGACAGAACGGCATGCGGCTCTCGTGTCGGCCCGTATTGCCAAACTCGCGCCGCATCTTGAAGTCATGGTTCCTCATTTCGGCGATACTCTTCATCTTGTGCGCGAAATGGCCCCTTGGAAAGATGTTTTCACCTCCTGGTCCCGGGGGGAAAGAGAAGACTTTCTCGCCAATCTCGGCATATCAGTCAAATCCGATCACAACTCCTGCATGGATCGTGCCATCGCGGAACGCATCCCCGTTGTGGAATGGAGTTATCACGCGATAAAACTTCTGCCGCGGGAATCCCTCCGATCGCAGGCGCGGGTGTGGCGTGCAAACGGAGGACGTTGCCTCTCCCTTCACATGCCGCCCCTCCCTCTGAATCCAGCCGCGGAAAACGAGCCTGATTTCCGGGATGCCGCCGAGATCGCCATGACAACGGAAATGGATCGCATAACCGTTCATGTTCCGACGGTTTCCGTAGCACAAATGAAGGATGAAAGGAAATTCATACTGGAGCGTTTTCAGGAGATGTTGTCGCCCTTGATTGAAAGAGGGATACTGATCGGAATTGAAAATCTGCACATGAAACCCCGTTTTCGGGCGGATGAGTCCCGCGGATACGGTTTTATTCCAGAGGAATGCCTCTCCTTTGCGGAAGAGCTTCGCATTCTGATGAAAACCGATAGAATCGGCATTCATTTTGACATGGGACATGCCTATTCCAACATGCCTTATTCCCTGCATTACACCACGGCGGAATGGCTGCGGCTTTGCGGCAGACGCATTAATGGATTACACATCCATCAGTTTGAACGGGCCGTGACAGACGACTTTCCTTATCTGGAAGGACACAGGCACATTACAGGACGCAATACGGGGCATCCTGCGCTCCGTCCGCTGTTCGATGCATGGCAGGCGAAAATCTTTCGAGCGCCGATGATTCTGGAAATAATGCGCGGCCCCGAGGCGGAACCTTTTTCCTCTCTGACAAGGTTTCGGAAAAACATCTCGTGAAAATTAC
>CAYWZD010000453.1:0-3671 GCA_964462755.1 uncultured Victivallales bacterium
TTGTCAACCACGATCAGCACATAGCAGTCCGCTACGGTCGGAATATATTCGTTCTCAATGATGTAGGTATCGCCAAACCAACGCAGAGGATTGGTCCAGGAGCGCTTGTAAACTGAACGCTGCGGACCGAAGCCGAAAGCATATTCCGGATAGGAATATATCCCCTCTTCAGTGAAGAAAGAATTGTCAAACCAACGCCGCGGATTATACCAGGAACGCTTGACGATGGAATACCCGAAAAAGGAGTTATATCCGAGACTGGAACCATCTTCTTTTTCTTCTTTCGTGTTTTCCTTCATCTTCCCGTCCAATATAGCAGTTTTATTGAATCTGCGGGGACGGGGAATGGCAAACTGGAGAGGTGTTTCGTTGGTGGAGGTCAAATATTGGTCGAGCTGTTTTTCCAGATCGCCTTCCGCGGTAACATTGAATCCCTTGATATTGGCGGTCATCGCCCCATTGAGCTCTTTCATTCCGCGGGAAAGGAATGAATCCTTCGACAGAGACGATGCGTATTCCGGCGCGAGAGCATAAACCCTTATGTTTTTCATGAAACGGCGGTATTGCTCGAGCGTCTGACAATCGTTACAGGGTTTCAGGATGAAATTGACCAGCAGATAGTCGTTGGAAGCCTTCGAAATGAGAAGCCCCATATCCATCCGTACCAGATACAGGCTTTTCTCGTCCTTGAGGAAATCCTGATCCCCGGTATACAATATTTCATGTCGCGAAATATCCTGCTGACGCCGGATGCGTTCCCGGAGTATCTGCGTGAAACCGAGCGAGGTTGCATCCTCGGTGGAAGGGAGCTGCATCGGTGTCAAGCGCAGCATCGTATCGGAACTGGCTGTCGAAACACTGGTAACAATAGGCATCGGTTCGACTTTGAAAGAGAACAGCTTGCCGTATTCCTGCTGAATTCTGGACACTTTCTGCGGAGTCGAATCGGTGATGGATGGAAGATTGCTCCGGACATCCTTCTGAAGCTGGTCCAGAAGCATTCTGGTCTGGGAATCCCCGTAAACTTTCGGATTGCCCGCACTGACATAGGGATCATGGCCGCAGGAAGTCAACAGGCACACTCCCGCATACAATGCGGAGATCATCGCTGAATTCAAAACATTGCGGCGGATCATCCAAAATCTGTTTTTTTGCGTTGTCATATTTCCCTCCGTCTGGTTGAGTATTTATTTCTTCTCCTCAGAAATCAGCCTCCAGATGAATTCTGTCAAAGCCGTTCCTGCATGTTCCCCCAGTTTCCTGTAACTTTCCCACTGAGCCTCATCGAAAAACTGATCTTGGGTGCCCTGATGCGGGAAAGAGGGTTCAGCATCCTTGTAGGAAAGAAGATCCAGTGGTTCGTCGCCCGTCATGGAGGCCTTGAGGTAGATCAGCAACGATGCGCGGGAGCCTTCCGCCGAAGCATAGGCAACACTCCCCAAAGCCGCGTGCCGGCCGTCTGTCCGCGAAGATTGCGGCTTCAGGCTCTCCAGCCCGCCGAAGATGCGGCAAAGCCCATTCTCCCGAACCAGCCGGGCCAGAAGTTCATCCGGAACCCTTCCCGGGGGGATGGAGGCAGGGTTCTCCAGCATTTCCCTGTCGAAAAACTCTATCTCTGCGCCGAAATCCATTCTCGCCTTCCGGATCAGGGTGGAGAGGCCGTCGAACTTGAATTCCGCGTCCTGTTCGGCATCGACGATCACAATCAACGGCAGACGGCGGCGTATGAGTTCGTATCCGCCCAGATTTTCAAAATGTCCGCCATCGGACAGATACCATCGGGATTCGGCGGGCCCCTTGAACGAACAGCTGAACTCCGCCCAGATTTTCCGCTGAATGTCGAACGTGTTCGTCACACACCGGCTTACGGCATTCCGCCAGCAATACAAATGCGATCTCAACCAGGATTGTCTTTCCGGAGCCGGGGGAACCGGCTGGACGCTCGAATCCCACCAGTAGCCGAGACGGATATTGCCCAGTGTGAAAACCGCGCTTTTGAAGCTGTCGCCGCTCCGTCCCATTCCCGGAGATACGGCGGCGCCGGAAATGCTTGCCCAGGCAAAGGCTCCAAGCGGTTCCGGGTTCCAGCCGGTTGTCGCCAGACTTTGAAATACCCGATACACTTCGCCTTCCCCCGGAAAGACCTCTTTTGTCGAGGAGATTTCTTCCTTTTCCCATCCCCGGAATGCAAGATGATGTTTCACGCCCAGACTGATCCCGCACGGACCGACGGCCATTCCGATTCCATTCCGGTCCCGGCTGATGGAACGGGTTGCTCCGTCGATGGTTTCATTGACCGTGACATTGAACAGATGCACCGGACCATTCCCCGCGCGAAAATAATCCGGGAGTTTCATCATCCCGGCAGCACCGCCCAGAGAAATGCTGGCATCCTGATAGGCCTGCTCCAGACGGCTCCGGTAAAAACTGTTGAGCGAGCAGAGATTGATGAATTTGATGTCTCTTCCGATAAATATGGAGACCAGCAGGGTAAAGAGGAAACCGAGGAGAGCGGCCAGCTCGGGCGCCGTCACCTTAAACGCCGAAACATATTTCAAGGTTTCCTCTAAAACCTTCTGATTCTCAGGAGGATTGTCAAAACGCCAGACAACCGCATTGACGAGCACAGATGCCGCCAGCAGCCACAACAGGGGCAGCAGCACCCCGAAAAGGCTTAAAAGAGAGGTCTTTGAAAAACAGCCGAAAATTTTCGAATTCCAGCGTTTGACGGATTGGTAAATGCTTTCCGCCTTCCCCGAAAGGAGAAGAGCCAGAAGTCCGCCTCCAATCCCCAGACTGAGACTGAAGTTGCTGCCGATCCGATAAAGGGTCTGTCCGAGAGATTGGATGACGCCCAGAATCAGGAGCACCAGGATGATTCTCAGGGTCCACGCCTGAATATCGTCCAGCTTCTCCCTGGCTTTTCTGCGATGAAACGAATCGGAGTATCCTTTGCCGCTTATGAACCAGTAAATGACAATGCTGATAAGCGCGATCAGCGAGGAATACAGAAGAACTGGATGACTGCATCTCCGCAGAAATGACAGTGCCATCTTCTGTTTCGGAATCAATTCAATTATCACGAAAATACCCATTCCGGCGGCGTACATTCCTTCAAGACAGTATCTCGGGTATTTCAGATCTTCAGGTGCCCTTACCCACCAGTAATTGATCAGAAGAGGAATGAAAAAAAGAATGAAGACCAGAACCGGAGCAAGCAGCCAGTAACTGAACAGAAAAGTATGCTTCCCCCCATATTGCAGAAAGGAAGGATTTTTCAACCAGTGCGCGGCCAGCAAATCCAGAAGTTCCGCAAAAAAAAGAACAGCCGATACAGCGGCCAGCATGATGAAGTTGATCGTCAGGAGATTCCGCAGATAAACGGCCGCGATTTTCGCATAGTCGGCTCTTCCGCTTGGCGCCAGATAATTGCCGTTGTTTTTCAGATGCCCCACTATTCCGGGATGGATTTCCTGCGTGAGGATTTTCTCAACATTTTCCGGCGGATTCACTCCCGGCTCAAGTTTCTGCCGCGCGAAAACGCATCCGAGAAATGTCCCGAAATATCCCCCTCCCGATACGGTGGAAAGATAGCTGATTTTCCCGAGCAGTCCTTTCCGGGAGGCAAACGCCTGAAAAACGCCCAGACAGAAAGTCGCACTGCGGATTCC
>CAYWZD010000454.1:0-3662 GCA_964462755.1 uncultured Victivallales bacterium
TGTTTCCCCGGCCATACGAAGTCGGGACGTTCCGTCGGGTTCTTCTGAAATCCGTTTTTGCCGATGAATCCAAGGCTGACGAATCCTTTGCCGGTAATCTCCCCGAGCTCGAAACGGTTGTCGTAAAGATCCCACACCATCGATTCTTCATACGCAAGGTTGATTCTCGGAACGGCTACACGCAGGAACCAGTCGGAGGCGGGACCGCGTTGGTATCTCGCGCGGAACTGTTCCTCCGTCTCCTTCATGTAGGTTTGGAGTCCTTTGCCGGGTGCGGGATACGGATGCGCGTATTCTCCGAATTCGAACGGAGCCCTTGAAACGCACAAGGCCGCCACACCGTACGGACGCAGACGGAACGGGTCGCCCGCCTTGAAGCGTTCCGGTTTTCCGGGCGTCTCCACGTCGGGACGGCAGAACATGACTTCCGCGCCGGAAATGTCGCCGAATTCGGTATTTTTCCACTCGACAGAGGAATTCACTTCCGTTTCGGCATCCTTGAAATTGGCGAAAATCAGGAGCGCGCGCTTCGTATCCTCCGAGATCATCAGATAATGCCCGACCGCTTCCGAAACAGGGAATATTCCGCGGCAGTTGTAGTCGTTATAGATGGAAACATCCCGTTCATTCCTGAAGAGATTCCACAGCTTCCAGAGCGGGCGGAAATTCGCGTCGTTGAGACCCGGCTGCGGCGGATGCGCCAGCGAGGAGGACGGGAACTGAACCCCGAGCGTGCTGTGGGGACTCTGCCCCGTCGCGGCCAGAAACGGGATCATGCGGGGTTCGCTGTATTCGGGGAACGCGGCGGTCCACATCGACCCCGGACAGACGCACGACATGGAATAATAGGCATGGTCGAGACGGCTCCGGACCAGAAGGCCGCGTTCGCCTTCGCCGGAGACATACCCGTCGATCCGGTCATCCAGCATTCCGAGCGCGGAGAAGAGCGGCCCCGTGTGGGAAAGCACCAGACCGTCCTTGCCGACAACCTCGCGGCGCATCCTCGAAAGGAGATAATGCTTCCGGAAAAGAATCCGGCCCGCATGATAACTTTCGTCCGCCGAAGCCACGTAGTGGAAGGGACCTCCGTAATCCATATAGAGGCCGTCGAAATCTTTTTTGAAGTAATTCCGGAACCAGTCGCAGTTCTGCTCCGTAACCGATTCCTCGTTTCCGCGGATATACGGGGCGACGGCAATGCCGCGGGTATGCATGAAGTCGATAACTTCCCGCATTCTCTGCGGATCGAACGGCATGCCGCCGTTCTGGGGATCGGTCCGCCAGTTCTCGTGAAGCACCAGCACGGATGCCCCGGACTCGGCGATCGCCTTCAACGCCTCGTCCGTCGGATACCGCTTGAAGTTGTCGAAGTAATGATACATCACGAACGGAGGACGATGCCGTTTCCGGGGTGCGGCGGCGACCGTGAAGCCCCATTGGTTGCGCCACTGCCACGGACGGTCTCCCGAATTCACGGGTTTTTTCTGGAAATTCCAGGTCAGTTCGACCTTGCCGTCTTTCCAGCGGACGGAGGAACAGTTGTCCGATTTGTTTTTGGAAAGGACATTGTCGCCCTCCATGAAAAATTCGGCGTAGAGAGAAGGGCCGTCCGCCTCGTAACAGTTGAATCCGGCCAGCGGGAAGATTCCGTTTTCGACGGTGCGGTCTTCCCCCGCCCCGAGTCCCCGTTCCGGGGCGGACGTCTGGATGATGGTGCCGTCGATCTCCTTCGGACGGTAGGAAAGCGCCCAGCGGACCGTCTGAAAGGCCTGAAGGTTCAGGACATAACGGACCTCGAATCCGGCGATGTCGGGCGGGGTTCCGGCCCGGCTGGTGAAGAACGCATTGCTGAAAACCGTGCCGTCCGGGAAGATTTCGTGGCGGATGCTGAGGAAAAGGTCGTATATGCGGTGACCGTCGGTAAACCCGAGCCGCTGATATTCGAGAATGTCCGCGCCGAGATCGTTTTTATACATTTCACAGGCGGATTCCGGAAGGAGAACGGATGTCAGCCGGGAACCGTCGGCCAGCGTGACGAAGAGTCCGGGCTTCTCCGCGAAAAGATCGCGTCCCCCGAACAATTCCGGCAGGAACAGGTGTTCCGGAAAACCGTTCGTATCCGTTTCATTGAAGGCAAGCGTAAAATTCCGGGTAAGGTATTTTTTCATCTCTCTGCGTCTTTCCGGTTATTTCCATTCGGTAATGGAATCCACCGTCCATTTGGGAATGTGAAGAACGTCGTTCGAATCGAGGTAATAGCGAGGATTGCCGTCTCCCTGAATATCTTCCGTGACGGGCGACTCCGCCGGATACCCGAGAGCCACCAGATACAGGAGACGCTCCGGGTCTTCCACACCGAGAAGAGCGGCAACCTGTTTCTGCTGGAAGGAACCGAGCCAGCAGCAGCCGATGGAGCGTTCCCACGCGGCGAATTCAAGACTCTGGATCGCGGCGCCCGCATCGGCGTAAAGGTGCGTGGACGGCGCTTCCGTGGCCGTCACGGCAAGGAACGCCACCGGAGAATTCACGCCCGGGACAGGGTCCCGGTGCGGCTTGACCAGCGCGGCATAAGCGGTCTGGGGCAGGATCAGGGCGACCCGCCCGGGATCGCGCACCGCGATATAGCGCAGACGCTGCCGGTTGGAAGCGCACGAGGCCAGACGCGCGGCATTTAAGATAGCGCGGAAGTCCTCTTCGGACAATGGTTTCTGCTGAAAACGCCGGATTGTGCGGCGTTGAAGGATTTCCTGGAATTCCATGATTCAGCCCTCGGGGTCCGTCATAAGAACGGAAAGCGAAGCCGGGACGCGGACGGGGCGTCCTTCCCTGCCGATACACGCATGGACGGTGTAACCTTCCGCGAGAAGGGTGTCGCCTCGATGGATCTGACATTCAATGCGGACGCGGACGCCTTTGCATTCCGCCACGCGCCCGGTCACGGAAAGGACATCCTCGAAATGAGCGGGACTTTTATAACGGCAGACCGCTTCGATCACAGGAAGCGAGTAGCCGTGCTCTTCCATTTTCTGGTAGCTTTCCCCGGCGGCGATAAGCATTTCCGTCCGGAACATCTCAAAATACCGGAGATAGTTCGCATAGTAGACCACGCCCATCTGGTCCGTGTCGGCATACGGGACGCGATACTGGAGAACGGTTTCCTTGCTCATGAGAATGTCCTTTCGTCGTATGGTTTCAAGAATGAATTGTATCGTCTGTTCCAGATCCATTTCGCTGTTGTCGAGATACACCGCATCCTCCGCCTGACGGAGGGGCGCGGTCTTGCGGGAACGGTCCTGTTCGTCGCGGGCGGCGATTTCCCCGGCCACCGTGTCGAGAGTCTGCCGGTCGAAGGGACGGCCGCTTTGAAGCAAACGCCGCTTCGCCCGGATTTCGGGGGAGGCCGTCAGGAAGAATTTGTATTTTGCGTCCGGAAAAATGGCGGTGCCGATGTCGCGGCCCTCCATGACGATCCGGGTTTTTCCGGCCATGGAACGCTGGACGTCCAGCAGCCATTCGCGGACCGCCGGGTAAGTAGCGACTTTCGAGGCCGCGGCAGAAATTTCCATCGTCTGGAGTTGCGCTCCGGGAAAGACGCCGTCGATCTCGATGTCGATCGGGGCGCCCGGCTCCGGACTCCGGCAGGCGATGGAAGTATCCGCAAG
>CAYWZD010000455.1:0-3662 GCA_964462755.1 uncultured Victivallales bacterium
CGGCGGACAGAATCACGATGGAGAATTTCATCATTGTTTTTTCGCTTTCCGAAGGGTTTCCTCATACAGTAATTTCAATTCTTCAGAATTCAATCTGCGGGTCAGCACGGCAAACTCGTCCAGCAGTATCCGGAAATTGCCGTCCTTCTTGAGCTGACAGGCCAGCATCATCCATTCGGACGGCCCTTTGGCGAGAGTCTGTTTGAGCGGTTTTTCCTGCAAAGTTTTTCCATCGACCGAAATGCCGATCGATTCCGGAGTCCATGTGACGGCGATCATGTGCCATTCACCGTTTTTCCAGTCTTTGCCGCTTCCTCCTCCGACCCCGTTGCTGACCCAGTTCTTGCGGTCGGGCGTTTCCACATTCACGTAAACGCGGGTCTTGCCCCACGGTCCGCCCTGCCGTCCCAGGATGATTTTCGTGCTGCCGGTGTATGCCACGAAGGGAAGCAGATACGGTTCCTTTTCAACCGGTGTCCACTGATGCGGAGCCATCCAGAAAAGAAGTGTACCGGGTTTGGAAAAATCCAGATTTCCGGCGGCGTTGTATAGGACGCGTCCGACATACAGTGCTTTGCCGAACAATCCCGGGACGAACACGGAATCCTTGAACTCCGATTTGACGGATTTCTCGTTTGCCGCCATGACCGGAGCATAGTTCCCGTCATCGAAATTCACGTAGAAGGCAAGGTCGTCCGCATATTTTTCCATGACGGGATTGAGCTTCTCCTGCGCCATCACGGCGAAAACGCCTGATGCAAGGATGAAAACGATCCATTTGTTCATTCTCAAAATCCTCCTGCCTGACGGTCAGTTGCCGCGATCCGAATAATAATACCACGGCCAGAGATTATAAGCCGTCGCATTCATGGACCGCACCGGAAGCTTGTAACGGTTCAGATTTTCCATGTGCCCGTCGACAAACATTACGTTGCATGAGCCGCCGGCATGGGTGAATCTGGGGCCTACATTGGCCGTGTCATTGTCCGAAGCCGAATAATTGCCTTTGTCCACATCGAAATAATACCCCTTCCCGGATGTTTTGAGAATTTTATGGATTCTCGGCCAGACCCAGCCATTGGACGAATTGAACTGCAGAATGGAGGAACTGATTCCATAGTCGTAACCGGCCCCGTAAATATTGAACACGATGGCCTGATTCCGCGAGGGACATTGCAGAAGTTTCTCGATCGCCTTGGTATATTTGGGGGATTCAACTTTCAGGCTCCACCACTGGGCCCACGCATAGGAATATCCCGGACCGGTGACGAGAGATGTGAACATGCAGCCATTGTTATCATTGGTGTAGAACATGAAATACTGCCCCGTCTGACGCATCTGGTTCATGCATGTGACGGTCTTGCCCCGTTCGCGCGCCTTGTTCAATGCCGGCAGCAGCATGGCCGCCAGAATCGCGATGATCGCAATCACGATCAGAAGTTCTATTAATGTGAATTTTCTCATGGCGGAGGTTCTCCTATTCAATGGTTAATATGATGTAATCATGCTTTTTCAGAGGAATGGCGATGCTTCCGTTGACGTTCCCGAAACTCTTTCCTGTCTCCTGATCGACGGCTTTGCCGGAAGAGCGAATCCGGTATTCGCCGCCGCCACCGTAGTCGCAGATCACCAGCATGGTTTTCCCTTCTTTGACCAGCGCGATGGAGGAGTGTTCCGGACCTTCGATCTTCACCGGGAATCCGGCGTCCCAGTAATTATACACCTTGATGTTTTTGTTCCCGTATCCGAAGTCATAAAGTTTCTGAAGGGTTTTCCAGTAATGTCTCCGGTCGGAGTGCGTCCAGCGGAGTTCGTGGGTCAGCATGACGCCCGTAGCCGTGCGTTCACACCATGCGGCTTGTCCGGGCGTTCCGCTGATCGGCGCCAGAACCGCCGGAAAATTGCCGAACTGGCGGCCGATGGACAGCGCCCTGATGTATTCCCGCGTGTAGCGGTCCTGGAAATCGCTGAAGCCGTTGTGGTCTTCCCAGTCGTAGTTCATGACCGCGAAGGAACAGATGGGCGCAATGGCGGTGTTGGTCATGTGGACCATGTTCCGCGCGGGACGCCCGAGTTCGGTCTGGAGGACGGCGGTGCGCCGGACCAGCTCGCGCATGTTGAATAAACCGGTGGAAGGCTGGATCGTGCCGTCCGCGAGACGGTAGGCATCGGTGGCGACCATGTTGAAGTTCGCGTTCATGAATACATCGTCCCAGTAGATGGAATCGCAGGCGCCGCTCTCGAACATCCGTTTATACCACCACATGGCATAGTCGCGGAAGCTGGAGACCGGATCGAGGTCGTATGCCGCGCCGCTGAGCCATTTGAAATCTCGCTGGATGAACGGATTACGGTTCCATTCGTCGACGAAAGTCTGCCCTTCGCGGGTATCCCAGCGGACGCCCCGCGCGTTGGTGTAGAACATCATATGATCTGTTTTCGGGTCGTTCAAACTTGACATCAGATGAAATGCGGAGTTGACGTGATTCCTGTAGGTTTCGAAAGCCCTTTTGTATTCCTGACTGCCCGGTTTGCCGGAGAGTGGATATTTCGAAACCCATTCATCGATGAACGCCTGATTCTTCTGTCCTGTGCGGCGGGCCTTTGCAAGTTCCTGCCAGAAACGGGTGTCCTCGAACAGCGGATAAATGTCGAGGCAGGGACTCGGGGCGCCCCAGTAGTAACAGCTCCCGAGGAAATGACACCGGAAGTCGAACTGTTTGATCAGTCCGTTTCCATACCATGCCCACATGTTCCATTTGCGCCAATTTTCCGGCATCGGCTTGATGGGCGTCGCCTGGAAGCCGATCACGATGTCTCGTTTTTCCGTGAGGTCGACGGGTTCCGCAATCAGGTTCAGAATCAGATTCGCCGTTCCATTCCGCCGAACCAGTTCCTGACACGGAACCTTGTCGGAACGGCTCCAGTTTCTGTCGTTCTCGCCGAAGACGCTGATTCCGCGAAGTTCCCCGCCGAGCCAGATATACGGCACATAGGTTCCGATGATCGAATTGCGGGCACACTTGCTTCCGTCCCAGACCCGGCCACTGCCTTTCGGGGTCGCTCCGCCGGAATTGATGCGGATTCCGTCGGTGCACGTGTGCATCAGCGGCATTTGCGCATCATCCAGAGGAATGATCAGTTTCAGGGAGTCGAGACGTTCCCGGCCCGGGCCGAGCGTCAGGGTCCACTTCATCATGCCGTCGTAATCCCATTCGCCGAGGCTGGAGGCATTCAGGGGGCCGAGGCTGAATTCCGAGACGGTTTCCACCTTGTCCGGGCGTTTGACTTTGAACCGGATGTCTTTTGCGTCGATCCTTACGGGTTTTCCGTCGACCACGGCCTCAAGACGCATGCCGCCGTCCTTGAGAAGAGGGCGGTCCGCCGCGACGACCTGAGACCACAATCCCAGCGGATTGAGTTCATGGTTGCGCAGAATCGTGCCGACCGATTTTCCGTTGACCGCGATCGGAGTGAACGGGGGAACGATCGCGGCCGATTTCCCGAGCGTGTCGTTTTCCCATTTCATGATGTTCCGGACGAATTTTCGTTCGATTTTTCCATTCGGAATTCCCTCCACGACGAAGGTAAGCGTGTATTCGTTTTTACCCGTTGCGTCGGAATGGGCTTTCAGATCGGGAATGCTCCAGATCAGTTCGTAT
>CAYWZD010000456.1:0-3651 GCA_964462755.1 uncultured Victivallales bacterium
TATCTGACCCTGATCCGCAACAACTGGCAGCTGCTGAATTATGAACAGCTCCTTTCCCTTCTGGACTGGAAGCCTGAAAAAATGGCGTATACCTTGAAAGAGGAAGACTTTTTCTGGTCGAAGGTCGGAAAATTGAAACCGAACTGCAAGCACCTCCGTTATACGCCTTTGACTCCGGCGGAACGCGCCGCCACGGTCCGTCTGAAAGAAGACCTCCGGAAGCATTTTGCTGAAAAAGACATGGCGTATCAGGAGCCTCCTTTTGCATTCGCGGAGAAATACGCCGCCCGTCCATCTTCCGGCGGGAAAGATAAATTCGAGTTCAATTTCATTCATTCCTACGCGGCGAGCTGCGGAGACGTCCTTGCCAACGCCGACATTCTGGACCCGGTCCCGGAAAACCTGCTGGCGCAGTACGCCTCCATGGGAATCAAGGGCGTCTGGATGCATGCGCTGATGTATCTTCTCTGCCCGATCCCCGGCGCGGAAGAATATTCCGAAGGGCATGAGAAGCGCGTGGAGAATCTGAAAAAGATCGTGGACCGCTGTTCCCGCTACGGCATCAAGGTTTATCTCTACCTCAACGAGCCCCGCTGCATGCCCCTGCCCTTCTACGAAAAGAAACCGCAATGGGGAGGAATCGACGTTCCGGCGAACAACACGAAGACCATCTGCGTCACCCGCACGAACGAGCCTCTGGAATGGCTTGAAAACGCGGTGAAGTCTCTTTTCCGCGAGGCGCCCGGACTGGGCGGACTGCTTACCATCACCATGTCCGAAAACCCGACCAACTGCAACTATTCCCTCCGGAAAGACGAATGTCCCAGCTGCCGAAATGTGCCGGGCGAGGAGATCATTGCGAAGGTCATCACGGCGATGGAACGCGGCATGCATGCGTCCGCTCCGGACGCGAAACTTCTTGTCTACGACTGGGCGTGGCGCAGAAACCTCGCCGACACCGACAACATTGACTTCAAGAAAGCCGTGTTGGATCGTCTTCCCCGCAATGTTTACGTGACGACCGTCAGCGAATGGGGAAAGGAAACGAACGCGGGTGGAATCAAGGGGAGCGTGATCGATTACTCAATTTCTCAGGTCGGCCCGAGCCGGGAAGCCGTCGAAGTCTGGAAACACGCCCAGAAACTGGGAATCGGCGTGGTTGCCAAAGTCCAGATCAACAACTCGTGGGAACTCTCCGGCGTGCCTTACATTCCGGTCCCGTATCTGATTCAGGAACATCTGGAAAACCTGGCGAAAGCGGGCGTGAACGGTCTGATGCTCAGCTGGACCCTGGGCGGGTTCCCAGGCGGAAACCTCGATATTCTTACCGCTTCGCCGGAAGAAGTCGCCGAGGGCAAGTTCCACAAGGAAGCCGCGCAGAAAGTATGTCAGGCATGGAAACAGTTCAGCGAATCCTTCCGTGAATTTCCGTTCTACATCGGAACGATCTATCTCGGCCCGATGAACTACGGTCCGATGAATCTGCTTCATCTGGAAAAAACCGGGTATCGCGCCACCATGATCGGATTCCCATACGACGATCTCACCAACTGGCGCTCCATCTATCCGGAAGACGTGTTTGAAAACCAGTTCAGCAAACTCACGGAAGGCTGGAAAAAAGGTCTGGACATTCTGGCAAAACTCAAACCGGTGATCCGGGAAGGGGAAAAGGCCGAATATGAGGAAATATGCGTCATTGCCCATGCCGCCTACTGCCACCTCCGCAGCACCTATCTCCAGATCCGCTTCACGAGAGCCCGCGACAACGGGTTCGACCGCGCCGTCATGAAGGAATGTGCACGGGAGGAAATGGAGCTGGCCATGGAACTTCACAAAATCGCCCGGAAGGATTCGCGGATCGGGTTCGAAGCCAGCAATCACTATTACTATTCCCTGAACGATCTCCGTGAAAAAGTCGCTTCCTGTGAAAACATCCTGTCCGAACTGGACAAGTGAACAGAAAGGAAATTCATGGCTGCAAAGGCGTGGTTTGAAAAGTCGTTCCGCCGTCTTCTGGTGGATATGCACATCCCGGACTGGAACGAGGAATTCCTCCGGGACTTCTCCCCGGAAAAGTATGCGGAGATGATGGAACTGGCCGGAGTCGACACCGCGGAAATCTACGCGGGCTCATGCCTTGGACTTTGCTACTGGCCGACGAAAGTCGGGTTTCCGCACAAACAGCTTCACGGACGCGACCTTCTCGGCGAGACCGTGGAAGCCTGCCGCAGACGCGGAATCAAGGTCCAGATCTATCTGAACGTCTGGAGCCGCGCGGCTTATGACGCCCATCCGGAATGGCGTATTATTCTTTCTGACGGAAAAGGAACCGTCGACCATCATGACTACCGTTTCGGCCAGTGCTGTCCGAACACCGGGTTCGGGCCGTATTTTCTCGACCTTCTGGATGAATTGAATTCGCGGTATGAGTGTCCCGGCTTCTGGATCGACATGATCGGCAACTATTACCATTGTTACTGTCCGTCATGCAGGGAACGTTTCTGCCGGGAAACGGGATATCCAGAACTTCCCCGTATCACGGACTGGAACGATCCCGCCTGGATCGCTTTCGACCGCTGCCGCCGTCTGTGGCTGGATGAATTCGCGGAGAATATTTATGCAACCGTGAAAAAACGCACCCCGGCCCGCACCGTCACGCTCCAGACCGCCAGCATCATGCGCGGACGCGACAGCGGCGTGGGGGACGGGTTCCTCCGTTCCAGCGACTTCCTCGCGGGCGACTTCGTCGGCGACCGCATCGAACAGTCTTACATCTGCAAGTTCTTCCGCGCCCTTTCCAAAAACCGTCCCATGGAATTCATGACGCCCCGGTGCGAAAATCTGGCTCACCACACCACGGAGCGTTCCTTCAGCAACCTGCTGATGCGTTCCTATGCGGCCATCGCCAATCAGGCGTCCTTCACCCTGATCGACGCCATCGACCCGCGCGGCACGCTGGATCGCCGTTTCTATGAGCACGCACGGAAAATCAACGCTTCCTATGCCCGTTATGAAAAGTATCTGGACAGCACGTCCCTCCCCCTGACCGACATCGAAATTTTTCACAGTCCGTTTTCACTGATCAATCTGGACAATACCCCGGCCTCCATCGAGGACTTCGAAAAAGATCCGGCCCGTCCGTTCCGGGATACGCGAAGAAACATGATTGCCGCATTTCAGGAAGCGCATCTCCTCTTTTCGTTTGTCCACGGCTCCGATCCGGAAAAGCTCAAAAATGCACCGGCGATCGTGCTCAGCGACGCGTCCTGTCTGACCGACGCCGAATGCTCCGCTCTGCGGGAATACGTGCGCGGCGGCGGAAAACTGTATGCGTCCTTCCGCACCTCGCTGTATGATCCGGACAAAGGCATTCTTTCCGACTTCAAACTCGCCGACCTCTTCGGAATTCATTATACCGGGAAACAGACCGATCCGGTCACCTACATCGCCCCCGGTTCGCCGGACGCGATTCCCGGCGCGACGAAGGACTATCCGCTGATGCTCAACAGCCGTCAGCTGATCGTGAAAGCCGGTCCGGACACCGAGATTGTCGGCACGCTCACCCTCCCGATTTCTTCCGCGGAGGAGCTCGACCGTTTCGGTTCGGCGATCAGCAATCCGCCGATGAAGGAAACCGCGTCTCCGGCGCTG
>CAYWZD010000457.1:0-3640 GCA_964462755.1 uncultured Victivallales bacterium
TCCAATACCATGGCCTTGAGGGGGAGCTGTCCGACCAGATTGTTGTATTCCTCGGGCAGGTCATCGATTTCCTCATAGTTGCAGTCGACACGGTATTCTTCATAAGGGAAAATGTCGGTCGGGATCTGCGGGGGATCGTCCTGCGGCATCAGCATATAATACTCCGCCGCCTGCGACAGCATATGCATCCGCATCCAGGCATCGTAGCTTTTGACGATTCGGGACTGCGCCGCGATCAGGAGCTGAAGAAACCCGGTGATGCTGATCGTCAGGATAGCGAGGGCCACGACCACTTCCACGAGGGTGAATCTGGATGAAAACCGCTTCATTTGTTGTTTTCGTCTCCATCGGTTTTTGTGATTCTTCCCGTCAGCGCGGAAATTTCGAAGACACGCTGAAGATCGCCGAAACGGAATTCCAGTTTGCGTTTTCCGGAGGCGCTGCCGTCGGGAAAGAACCGGAAAAGTTCCACCGTGCCGTCATCGGCCACCTCTTCTCCGAGTTGATCGAGGTCTTCGCCGAAAGAGAAGCTTTCAGGCAGAGTCCACTCGATTTCAACGGGCTTTGAACCGTCATCCGGGAGGACCTCCCCGTCGTCGTCCTTCGGCTGGAATTCCTCCGGGACCTTCATCCGGAAAACCCGAGTTTCGGGAGAAATCACAATCAGCCGGTCCTGCCCCGATTCAAGCGCCTGGAACCGGACCTTTGCACAGAACTCCTCGAATTCGAGGGACGCTTTTTCGATCCGTTTCGCGGGAGATTCCCCTTTGAAAACCGCGACAGCCATCGAAGTGGCGAGAACCATGACAGTCATGACCACGATCAACTCCAGCAGAGTGAACCGTTTCCGCGCGGGGAGCGGGAAAAAGGCGGGTGCGGATTTCAGGCCGCGCTTGGGATGGAGTGAAAAGAGATTCATGACTTTGCCCACGATTTGAAAAAAATCTTTCATTTCCGCGGAACGAAACACCGCCGGAGGGCGGGAGAAGACTTCGCCGCCATCCGTCGACGGATCTCCGTGTGATTTTATTCGCCCCAGCTGGTTATGTCGGCATTTTCACCGGTTCCGCCCGACTGACCGTCCGCCCCGTAACTCACGAGATCGTAGTCTCCGTGCTCGCCGGGGATCGTATAGAGGTAATCATTGCCCCAGGGATCTTTCGGCACAACGGCGGGCTGGAGATAGGGACCGTCCCACTTGGCGTTCTGGTCGATGTTTTCGACCAGGGCGCGGAGACCGTTGGAAGAGTCCGGATAAGAACCGATGTCCAGCTTGTATCCGGTCAGCGCCTCCTGCAGGAGCTTGAGCTGGGTTTTAGCCGCGCCGACATTCGCTTTCCTGACGTAGTTGAGGTAGACCGGCGTAGCCACGGAAGCAAGCGTGACCAGGATGATGATCACAACCACGACTTCGATCAGCGTAAAGCGGTTGCCGCGAATTTTTCTTTCTCTCATTTTCATATTTTAGGTCCTCCTTGATTGATAGCGTTCAGATCCATCATTGCCACGAAAATCGATACCACTACAATTAACACCATGATTGCCAGAAATACAATCACCGCAGGTTCGAAAAGACTCAAAAGACGCTTGATTTTCAAACGGGTGTCGTTCTCCAGATGGGACGCGATGCGGGAAAGCATCTCGCCGACCGTGCCCGATTCCTCGCCCACCCGGAGCATCGGGACCATGCTGGACGGAATGTAACGGTTGTCCGCCAGAGCCGCGGACAGTTTGGAGCCGCCCTTGAGCTTTCGCGCGATGTCCGTAAATGCGTTGGCGATGACCGGGTTGCCGATGATCTTTCCGGAAATCTTGACCGTGCGGATGATTTCCACGTGGTTTCCGATCAGAATCGAAAGCGTGCGGATGTATTTGCACATTTCCAGATCGACGATGATTTTTCCGGCCAGAGGAAGTTTCAGCAGGAAAGTCCAGACATGCTTGCGGAGGAGTTCCTTGCCGAGCTTCCTTTCCAGAAGAATCCATGTGACGGCCAGGGCGAGGGGAATCAGCCACCAGGCCCAGGAGGCGATGGCGCTTACCGTCAGAAGAAACTCCATGGAAGGGGGCATGGTCCGGCCCATGTCCGCAAAGATGCGGGCGAAACGCGGAACGAACACGGTGAACAGCAGGACGGTGACCAGCAGCGTGATGGTCAGGATGACGAGCGGGTAAATGGAGCTGGAGATGATGAAATCACGGAACTCCTTGCTCTGGTCCATGAACTTGTAAAGCTGGTTGACGACTTCCGGCAGACATCCCGTTTCCTCGCCGCTTTCAATGAGGTTGGCGTAGTAACTCGGGAAGACCGAGCCGTGCGAACGGACCAGTTCGGAGAATTTTTTGCCTTCATGAAGTCCCTGCCGGAGAGCGTTGACGAACTCCTTCTGTTCTTTTTCGACGGTGCCTTCGGCAATGATCGCCAATGCGCGTTCCAGCGGGATGAAGGATTCCAGCAGAGGCGCCAGTTGACGGGTGAACGCATAGGCGTCGATTTTGGAACGATGGAGGGAAAAACCCTTCCGTTTTCCGACGTTTGTCTCGCCGAAGAACCGGATCGGCGTCACATGACGGCTGCGGAGCTTGTCCAGCGCTTCCTTTTCGTTGTCCGCCTCGATGAGAATCTCCTGCGGAGTCTCGCCTCTGGGGACGGCAAGGTATTTATATAACGCCATTTTGCTGTTCCTTTTGTTTTCCGGGCTGTTCCGGAGAGCCTTTCCGTCTTATTGCCGTCCCCGCTAGAGTTCCGCCGTGGAACGCCGGACTTCTTCTTCCGTTGTGATGCCGGCGGCCACCTTGGCGTCGGCGTCCTGCTGAAGCGTGACCATGCCGTGCCGGACGGCGATGGCCTCGAGTTCGGAACTGGAGGCATTCTTATTGACAGCGGAACGAAGTTCGTCGTTCATGAAAAGCAGTTCGAAAATGCCGGTCCGTCCCTTGAATCCGCTTCCGTTGCAGCGGCGGCACTTGGAGCCGTCGGCAGGGGGGACGCCATGACAGACGTTGCAGATTTTCCGTACAAGACGCTGGGAGAGAACCCCGTAGAGGGCGGACGACACCAGAAAGTTTTCCACCCCCATATCGAGCAGGCGGGTCACGGCTCCGACCGCGTCGTTGGTGTGAAGGGTGCTCAGAACAAGGTGTCCGGTGAGCGCGGCGTTGATGGCGATGTCGGCGGTTTCACGGTCGCGGATTTCGCCCACCAGAATGATGTCGGGGTCCTGACGGACGATGCTCCGGAGTCCGGTCGCGAAGGTGACTCCGATTTTGGAATTGACCTGCATCTGGCAGAGTCCCGCGGTTTTGTATTCCACAGGGTCTTCGATGGTGATGATTTTCTTCCGGTTGTCGTTGATCTGGCTGATGACGCTGTAAAGGGTGGTCGTTTTGCCGCTTCCGGTGGGACCGACCACGAGGATGATTCCGTGCGGGATCTGGATCAGGCGTTCGAACTGCTTGAGGTGTCCTGACGACATTCCCAAAGTCTTCAGGTCGAAGGTGATGGCTTCCTGATTCAGGAGTCGAAGGACAATGCTTTCCCCGGTGAGAATGGGGATTGTGCTGATACGCATGTCGAGCTCGAGACGTCCGAGATGGACGTTGGTCCGGCCGTCCTGGGGGAGACGGCTTTCCGCGATGT
>CAYWZD010000458.1:0-3625 GCA_964462755.1 uncultured Victivallales bacterium
ACCGACTGAGCTATGGGCGCATGTTTTATCAAAACAATGCGTTTAATATACGTGAATACGGAAAAAAATCAAGCGGAATTCCATTTTTTATTGCGTTTTTTTCTATATATGCTGTTTCAGCAAGCCCCATGTCAGGAGAAAGTGATCCCTGTTTTCTTTCATTGCCGGTAAAAGTCGGTTTTACGGGCGTTTCTTATGAAAACCGGCTTGATTTCAGTGTAACATGAGCTAAATTAAGACTTTCGGGTTGGAATGCATTGCGCGGATGCGGTCTCCGTTGAGCCGCGTCGTAAAGGCAGGTGTGGGGTTCTGTGAAGGCCAGTATACGGACAAAAATTCTGGGGGCGTTGTTTCTCATTACGCTCCTGACGTTTTCCGCGATGTTTTATTATTCCCTGCGCGGGATGAAACATCTTGGTACGGCAGCCGTGGCATACGGGGGCCAGCTCGGTCAGATTCTGGCTGGAGACGGACGCACGGCACTGATTCGTCAGGCCATGGTGGAACTCCACTCCACTGCCGCGGATCAGGCTTATATCACGGAACTTCAGCTGAAGGGGATTTCCCTGCCGATCGAAAACATTGCCCGGAACATGAGTTCATCCCGCACGGTTGCCGGACTTCCCGGCCTATCATCTGTCGTTTACTCCGACCAGTCGTCGGCGGAACCTCCGGATTCGGAACTTTGCGCCGCCTACAGTCTTTCCACGGAAACTCCCTTCGGACTCAAAAACGACAAGGAGCTCCTTCAGCGTCTGGCCTCCCTTGTGCCGGCTCTCATCTACCTGAAAAACAGTTCTCCCTACGTCCGTCTGGCCTTTGCCTCTTTTTCGAACGGCGTGCATCTGAAATATCCATGGAACCGAACCGTTCTGGGGTTCGATCCCCGGGCGCGGTTCTGGTATACCAGCGCGGTAATGGCGAAGGGAAAAACCTGCTGGTCCGAGCCTTACTGGTCCGCAACCGGTTCGAACGAACTGACCATCACCTGTTCCAAAGCCGTGTTCGGTCCCGACGGAAAGCTGATCTGTGTGTTGGGCGCGGATGTGAGTGTGGAAGCCATCAGCCGCGAGTTCATCGCCTCGCAGACGGGGAACGCCGGGATGTCGTTCCTTGTGAATTCCAAAGGAGAGGTGATCGCGGGCGGGGATATCTACCGCAGATTCAGCGGCGAGTGGGACAAGACGGCGCGTCTGCCGAGTATCCTGAGCGGAATTTCCTCGGATGGACCGGCTCTGTGGGAGAAAATGAAGACCCTGACCTCCGGCACCCTCCGGCTCCGGATCAACAATATTCCCTGTTTTGCAGCCTATGCGCCGATCCGGGAATGCCGCTGGAGTCTTGCGATCCTTCTGCCGGAAGAAACGGCACTGAAGGATGTCGTTGCAATGGAAGCCCGTTTCAAGAAGACGCAGGAGGAAACCCTGCCGGTTTTTCAAGGTTACATTTTCGAAGGTGCGGTGGTTTTCGTGTCTCTTTCACTGGCTCTTCTTGTTTTGATTCTTCTATTCGGGTATTTTATGGCGAAACGTCTCACGAGCCCCATCCTCAAACTGATGGAGGGGGCAAAAGAGATTGGTTCGGGACACCTGGACGCCAAAATCGAACTGAAGACGGGTGACGAGCTCGAACAGCTGGGGGACACGTTCAACAAAATGGCATCCGACCTTCAGGTCTATATCCGGAATCTGAATCAGGCCGCTCGCGACAAACAGCGTGTCGAGTCCGAACTCAAGGCTGCGGCCGAGATTCAGACTTCGATGCTGCCGCGGGTTTTCCCGCCGTTCCCGGACCGCACCGATGTGGACGTCTACGCCCGGATGATTCCTGCGCGGGAAGTCGGCGGCGACCTGTATGACTTCGTCTTTGTGGATGACAAACATCTTTTCTTCGTGATCGGCGATGTTTCCGGCAAGGGGATGCCCGCCGCCCTGTTCATGGCTACGGCCAAAACCCTGATGCGCGGACTTGCCCGGAGCGGTCTTTCTCCCGCCCGGATTCTCCAGATGACGAACAACTATCTGGCGGACGAAAACGACTCCTGCATGTTCATTACGGTTTTCTGCGGCATCCTTGATTGTTTCACCGGAGAGGTTGTATGCTGTAATGCCGGGCACAATCCGCCGCTGCGGGTCATGCCGGACGGCAATTCCGCATTTCTCCGTCTGCCGCCCGGTCTGCCTCTCGGGCCCTTTGCCACGGAAGCCGACGATGCTTATTCGGAGGAACGTTTTACGCTTGCGAAAGGGGAGACGCTTTTCCTGTATACGGATGGCGTGACCGAGGCGATGAACTCATCGGACGAACTTTTCGGGGAAGGTCGTTTGTCGCTTGCCGTTGCGGCGGCGCCTTTGCAATCCAACCCCCTGAAGGAAGCTGCCGAAATTCTGCTGCGCATTCTCGGCGAACATGTCGCGGGTGCTCCGCAATCGGATGATATTACCATGATGATGATCCAATTCAAAGGAGAATAAAAATATGATTCTGAAGACGAAACTTTGCAGTTCGCTGGCAAAGGTCATGCCGGGAATCGAACCCGGACTGGCGATCAGGAGCGGAACGGCTCTTCGCGGCGAACGCTTTGCCTTTCAGGTGGCATTCCAGGCGGATTACCGCGGCGCCCTTTATGTGGAATTGGAGTCGGAACTGAGAAAAGCCATCCGCATCCGTCAGGTCGGACTGGTTCCCGTGGAGTTCACCGGTACCGCGTATGATGAGGATATTGTCTCGAAAGAGCCCGGAATGTATCCGGATGTCCTGACCGGACTGGCGGATTCGTGGGCTTATGCCCTTCCCGGACAGTGGCGTTCCCTTTGGATTACGGTGGACGTCCCGAAGAACTGCAAGCCGGGAAAATACGACATTACGCTGAAACTCTCCGGCGGTTGGCCCTTTCAGGCGAACGTGGAAAAGGAGATATTCAAACCGGTGTCCTTCAAGCTGGAGGTTCTGAACGCAGTTCTTCCTGAACAGCGCCTCAAAAATACGCACTGGTTCCATACGGACTGTCTGGCTACTTATTATCATGTGGATGTGTTCAGCGAGGAATACTGGCGGATCGTCGGCAATTTCATGCGCAACGCGGCCGACCACGGAATCAATCTGATCCTGACCCCAATCTTCACTCCGCCGCTGGACACCATGCAGGGGGCGGAGCGTCCGACTGTCCAGCTGGTCGGTGTGAAATTGGCGAAGAAAAAATATTCCTTCGATTTCACCCTTCTCGAACGCTGGATCGCCCTTGCGAAGAAATCCGGCATCCGTTATTTCGAGATTTCGCACCTCTTCACCCAGTGGGGCGCGAAGTTCACCCCCAAGATCATGGCGAATGTCGACGGAAAGGAGAAGCGTATCTTCGGCTGGGACGTTTCCTCCACCTCGAAAGAATACAAGGACTTTCTCGACGCCTTCCTGCCGGAGCTGGTCCGCTTCCTCAAGAAAAACAAGCTTCAGGACAAAGTGTATTTCCATTGTTCCGACGAGCCCAGCCTGGAAGCCCTTGAGAATTATGCGGCCTGCCGCAATCTCATGAAGAAACATCTCGAAGGGTTCAAGATCATGGACGCCCTTTCCAATGTGGAATTCTATAAAAACGGAGCGGTGGATATTCCCGTTCCGTCGGAAG
>CAYWZD010000459.1:0-3612 GCA_964462755.1 uncultured Victivallales bacterium
CCTTCTGGCTTCATCAGGTGAACCCGCTCCATCAGGAATACACCCCGGAAGGCGAACGCAAGGGACTGGCCGACGGCGCACTGGAAATCGACATCTTCGAACAGCAGGGACGCCATATCGCCGACCATGAAACCAAAGTGGATCTGAACACGCATTTCACGGAAAAAGGACACTTCCTCCATTCGCTCCCGCTCGACCTCTCCAACGATTTTCACGTGATGGCGATGGAGTGGCAGGAGGGCCGGATCGACTGGTACTGCGACGGCGTCCGGATGGAAACCTACGAGGGGCCCACCCCGCCGGAAAAAATGTTCCTTCTCGTCGCGCTGTTCCAATATTCCGGCTGGATCGGAGAGATCGATCCGGACATGGTCTATCCGAAGGATTTCGTCATTGACTACATCCGGGTTTATCAGAAGGAACCCGCGCAAGAGCAATAAAAATCTCATTAAACCCGAAGGAGTTCCATGTACCGTTTTTCGATCAACTGCAAGGTGGATTCCGTCTGCAATGAACTGTCCACCCCTTCCGGACGGGCGGAAGCTCTCCGGATTTTCCGTCGGCTCGGCGTAAAAAAAGTCTGGCTGGAAACCTACCGGAACCGGAATGTCGTACCGGCTCCCCTTCTCGCCGAAATCAAGGCTGATCTCGTTTCCAACGGGTTCGAAACGGGCGCGGTCATCGTCCCGACCCGGATGAGCGAACGAGCCTCCAGCGGATGGGATTCGGTGACTTGTTTCACGGACCCCGCCGCCTCCGACAAAATGGCCGAAGTCGTGACCCGTTCGGCTGCGTTGTTCGACTCCCTGCTGTTCGACGATTTCCTCTTCACCGACTGCCGCTGCGCCGAATGCGAGGCGCGGCGGAGCAGCCGTTCCCTTGCCGATTTCCGTTCGGAACTGCTGGCCAACGTAATCCGTGAAAGCATCGTGAAGCCCGCGCGCAAGGTGAATCCGAAGATACGGCTGATCGTGAAATATCCCTGCTGGTATGAAAGTTATCACGAAAAGGGTTATTCCCTGACTACATACAATGAACTGTTCGACGCCGTCTGGGCCGGCAATGAAACCCGGAATCCGGACATTCCGCAGAGCAAAGCATTCTGGATTCAGCGCTGGCTTGGAAACAACGGAAAATGCGAAGGAGGATGGTTCGATCCGCTGAGCTGTCCGCCTGAAATCTACGTGGAACAGGCCCGCAATACGATTCTCGGCGGCGCCCGTGAAACTCTGCTGCACTGTTACGACTATCTCTATTTGAGTTCCAAAGCTTTTGCTCAGGACGGCGGTTCCCTGAAGGTCGTGAACGACGGAGGCTGTGCCGAAGCGCTGGAACGGGAACTTCCCGGATTGCGGCGTCTGGCCGGGCTTGTGGAGGATATGGAGCCGTATGGTGTAAAAACCCTCAAGCGCCCGGATGCCGATCCGGTGTCCGACGCCGGACTCCATCCGTGGTTCAACATGGGCGGAATTCCCCTCACCGCGGAAACCCGGACGGGAGCGCCGGCAAGCACTTTGTTCACCTCCCATGCGGCGGTATTCCCTGAAATCCGGGAATACATCGAAAATCTTCGGGCAGGAAACCTGCCGTTCTTCCTTACACGGAACGCGGCGGAAGCGCTGAATTTCACGGATGAAGACCATCTTCTTCCGCTGTTCGAGTCCGGACCGGACTTTCTGAAACTTCCCGGCCTCGATTCGATCAGAAATCGTCTGCTGCATCCGTTCGGAATGGAATTTCACGCTCCGCCGAATGTGTCACTGCTGCTTTTCCGGGACAAGAAACGCCGTCTGGAAGTGATCCAGAATTTCAACGACACCGAGGCGGTCGTGGAACTCAAAACGCCGGGGACGCGAAGGAAACACCTCGCGCTTCCCGATGAAGAACAGGCGGAAATACTCCCGGGAGGAAAGATACGGATGGGCAAACGGTCCCTGATCGTGGTCGGAGAGGAAAAATGACCCCGGTGCCGGATGCGAAACACCTCTGCGCGGAACGCCGCGCCATTCTCTCCTCCTGCTGCGGACTCACGGGGGAAGTCACGCTCACGGAAAGCGCGGTCATCATCCTGTTCGCGGGAATGCTGGGCGCGGGAGACATGCTTTCCCTGATCACAACCTCTGTCCTGCCGCTCTTCAACGGACTGCTGATCATTCCGATGGCCTACTGGGTTCCGCGCGCGGGACGCAAAAAGCTGATCCTCGGGGCCTGTTCGCTGGCGGCCTGCGCCTACTTCATGGCGGGATCGTCGCCGTTCTTCGGGCCATATGCCGTCCCGGTGCTGATCTCGATGATCCTTCTGTTCGCGATGTCGCTTTCCGGATTCATCGCGGGCTGGTTCCCGATGCTCGACACCTTTCTCTCCGGCGAACGGCGGACCCTGTTCCTCGGCCGGATGCGCTTCTGTCACCAGCTGACCGCCGTCATCTTCCTGTTTCTGGTCAGTTCGGTGATCGGAAAAACACCGCCCCTATGGAAACTCCAGACCGTCCTTTACATCGGAGCCGTCATCTTCATCGGACGCATCTTCTTCATCGCCGCGATCCCCGATTTTCCGGTGGAGAAACACGATGATCCCTCTTGGTTCAAAGGACTCCGGACCGCGGCCGGAAACCGGAAACTGCGGCGTTTTTCCGTGTATCAGTTCGTGTTGAACCTCGCCGTCTACGGTTCGGCTCCGCTCGCCCTGCTGTATCTGAAAAACGAACTCCACGCGCCGGACAACGTGATCGTCTTCATTTCGGCGGCGGCGCTCTCCGGAATGCTGCTGGGGTATCTGCTGACAACCCGGATCATCCGCGTACTCGGGCTGAAATACACGTTCCTCGTGCTCCACGCATTGTATCTGCCGGTCAACCTCGGACTTTTTTTCATTGAAAAAGGATCGCCCGCAACGTATATCCTGATGATCCTTCTCCTGATGCTTTCCAGCTTTGCCATCGCCGCGACATCGATTGTCTGTTCGGCCGAAATGATGGCTCTCTCGACGCCCGGAAACAAAACCATGGCAATGGCTTTTTCCGGCGCACTCTACTACAGCGGAGCCGGACTCTCGCGTCTGCTGGCGTCTTTCGCGCTGGGAAGCGGTCTCTTCGCGTCGGCCTTCGGCCCGTACCGGACGCTCTTTCTGCTCTACGCGGCGGGAACGGCCGTCGCCGCTTTCTTCCTGTTCAACGTTCCGGCGGTGCGGACGGAAGAAAACCGGGCATGAGTGTCCCGTTTCGCTGTTTTCCGGTTGCGGAATCTCCTTTCATGCAGTATAGTATCCGTTTGTTTCATAAACGGAAAAGAGGAGTGACAGCATGATTCCGGATACAAAGGTTCTTCAGAAAATATTGGATGATGCCGCGGCTTCCGGCGAAGAGTGCGGATGCCAGCTGGCCGTTTTCAAGGACGGAAAACCGATTCTCAGCCTGAGCGCCGGATACACCTCGCCGGACCGTTCCGCGGCAGTCGATGAAAACACGCTCTTCCCCATTTTCTCTTCCGGAAAAAGCATCGCGGCAACAGCGGTCCACCGTCTGGTGGAAAAAGGAATTCTCCATTATGACGACCGCGTCGCGGACTACTGGCCGGAATTCGGATGCAACGGCAAGGAAGACATCCGCCTCT
>CAYWZD010000460.1:0-3589 GCA_964462755.1 uncultured Victivallales bacterium
AGGAAGAAGCCCTGAAAAAGATCCGGATCGGCGACCCGATCGCCTTCCGCGTCAATTACCGCCGCATGGGAAACCGGATCATGTCCAAGGGACTTGACGACAAAATCGGGGCGTTCGTGGTAATCGAAGCCCTGAAGCTCCTCGCCAAACGCAAAATCAAAGTCGGCGTCTATGCGGTCGGAACCGTGCAGGAGGAACTCGGTCTGCGCGGCGCCCAGACCAGCGCTTTCGGAATCGCCCCCGACGCCGCCATCTGCGTAGACGTCGGATTCGCCACGGACGTTTCCGGTGTGGAGAAGAAAACCTGGGGCGACGTCAAGCTCGGCGGCGGTCCCATCCTTTCCCGCAACGCGGACAACAATCCCGTGATGAACCGCGTCATGTTCGAAGCGGCCGCAAAGCACAAGATCGGCTATCAGCTCGATTGCGGCCACCGCGCCAGCGGAGGAACCGACACCGCCGAAGTCCAGCTCACCCGTTCCGGCGTCGCCACCGCGCTGGTCAGCATCCCGAACCGCTATATGCACACCCCTGTGGAAATCTGCGACCTCCGCGATGTCGAAGCCGCCGTTAAACTGATCGCCGAAACCATCGCCACCTTCACCGGCAAAGATCAATTCATCCCCGGCATCAACTGACAAAGGCAGGACTCCCATGGGCAAACTTTTCCTCATATCCGGCACAGAGGACTTCACCGTCAAGGAACGCTCCTATGAGCTGATCGTCTCCCTTTGCGGTGAAAAGCCCGAGGACAACACCGCGCTGGAGATCATCCGCGGCGATGACGACACGGAAAAGTTCGGCCCCGTTCTCGAACGCTTCATCTCCGCACTGGAGACTCCCCCCTTCCTCTCCCCGGAGAAGTTCGTCTGGCTCAAGCACTTCAACAAGTTCGAGGACGCCTTTGGGGAAAACTCCACCAAGAAACAGAAGAGCCGCATCGACCTACTGAGCGACTTCCTCAAGCAGGACCTTCCCCCGGAACTGACCGTGGTCATCGACGGGTCCGGCCTCGACCGCCGCAAGGCGTTCTTCAAATTATGCGAAAAGGTCTGCGCTTCCTCCGGCGGCGCGCTGGAGTGGTACGAAAAAGCCGACCCGAAGGCCCGTGGCTACATGCAGCAGCTCCACCGCCGCATCCGCGAGATGATGAGCCAGTATTCCAAACGGATCGACGAGCAGGGCGCGGCCTTTCTGGCGGAAACCATCGGAGGCGACGCCGCCCGCCTGAAAAATGAAATCGAGAAACTGGTCTCCTACGCCGGCGATGAAACGCAGGTCACGCTGGAAGACTGTCTGACCATCTGCAGTAAAAGCACGGAAACGGTCTCGTGGGAGTTCTCCGCCGCTCTGGCCTCGAAAAATCCGGCCAAGGCCATCGGGATGATCCCCGGCATCATCGAAACGCTCGAACAGGAACGCGGCTCCTCCTCCCGCGCCGAACTGGCGCTCATCTCCGCCACCCATTCCGAATTCAAGAATATTCTCATGGCGAAATGCGAAACGGAACGCTATTCCATTCCCACCCGCGCAAACGCCGATTATTTCTACAATCTCTTCGACTCGCGGAAGGGCGCGGACGACAACAGCATCTTCTTCTCGCTCCATCCCTTCCGCGCCTTCAAAATCTGGGAAAACGCCGTCCGCTTCACCGATGAGGAGGTCACCCGCGCATTCGAAGCGATTTTCCATGCGAACAAACTCATGGTGACCGGAGGAGACATGCGGCTCGCTCTGGAAAACCTGGTCATCAAAATAGCCGGAACCTGAAAGGAAGCTCAGAACAAATGCTCCACGTGGTTGCAGACGATAAAATCCCGTTCCTGAAAGGTGTTCTCGAACCATTCGCGGAGGTGCGTTATCTGCCGGGTTCGAAAATCACCCGCGCCGATCTTGTCGACGCGGATGCGCTGCTCACAAGGACCCGCACGAAATGCAACGCGGCGCTCCTCGACGGCACGGCGGTCAAGTTCATCGCCAGCGCCACGATCGGGTATGACCACATCGACACGGCGTACTGCGAATCCCGCGGGATCTTCTGGACCAACGCCCCCGGCTGCAACTCCGGCTCGGTCGCCCAATACATCACCTCGCTTCTCCTCTGCCGGGCCATCCGGACGAAACGGGCGCTGGCTGGAATGACCCTCGGAGTCGTCGGTGTCGGCAACGTGGGTTCGAAAGTCGCCCGCAACGCCCGCCTCCTCGGAATGAATGTCCTCCTCAACGACCCTCCCCGAGCCCGAGCGGAAGGACCGGAACAGTTCGTTTCCATCGAGACCATCCGCCAGGAAGCCGACATCATCACCTTCCACGTGCCGCTGATCCGGAACGGTCCGGACGCCACGTGCCATTATGCGGACGAAACGTTCTTCAACGCCCTTGCGAAAAAGCCGTTCATCATCAATTCTTCCCGCGGGGAAGTTGCGGACAACCCGGCGCTTCGGAATGCGCTGGACAAGGGGCTGATCGCGGGTGCGGCCCTCGACGTCTGGGAAAACGAACCGGACATCGACCTCGATCTTCTGGCAAAACTGGACTTCGCCACGCCCCATATCGCGGGCTATTCCTCGGACGGCAAGGCCAACGGGACCGCCATGAGCGTCCTTGCCCTCGCCAAATTCTTCTCGCTGAAATTCGACCCGGCCGCCCTTCTTTCGCCGCCCATGCCCTCCGCGCCGCTGATTGAACTCGACGATGCTTCCGGCAAGACGCGGGAGGAACTGCTCTGGAAGGCGGTCGCCGCCACGTACGACATCCGGGAAGACGACCGGCGTCTCCGCGCCGTTCCCGCCGAATTCGAAAAACAGCGGGGGGCGTATCCCCTCCGGCGCGAATTCCCGGCCTATACGGTCTCCGCGCCGCCGTCTCTGGAAACTCTTCTCCGTGAACTCGGTTTCAATATCCGGAAGGAGGTTCGTGAGCATGTCTGAAAAAGAATCGGTCTTTCGAAGGATGAAACGCGCTTTCTCGTATTACTACACGAAAGCGATCCGTGAAAAAGGCACGCCGGAATATATCGGACGCGGCTGGGCCATCGGTGTTTTTGTCGGTTTTGCGGTTCCGATCGGACTTCAGCTGGTTGTCTCCCTGCCGCTTGCGTTTCTGATGAAAGGTTCCAAAATCGGCGCGGTCGTCGGAACATTCACGACCAACCATTTCACGATCTTCCTGATTTATCCTTTCCAATGCTGGCTCGGAAATCTTCTTCTGGGCGGGAACCTGACCATCGACGAAATCACGCGGGCGCTCGAAGGCGTTTTCAGGAACAAGGATTATCAGTCGCTCTTCGAACTGGGAATGGAAACACTGCTTTCCTTCCTGATAGGCGGACTTCTTCTGGCGGTCATCTTCACGCCGATCAGCTATTATGCCGTCAAATTCACGGTCATCCGGTACCGTAAGGAAAGAGAAAAAGCACTGAAGAAAAAAGAAGAACTCAGACAGCGGAAACAACTGGAGCAGCATCATGAAAATGCAGGAAATCACTGACCACGAGGAAGAGTCAAAGCTCGTTGAAGAACGAATTATCGAGCTGGAAAACCTCATTGAGGAAGCGGAACAGCTCCGCCGGAAACAGTTCTTCATTTCC
>CAYWZD010000461.1:0-3578 GCA_964462755.1 uncultured Victivallales bacterium
CGGCGAACGTGATCAGGATATTCAGCAGCATCCGTCCGGAACTGTTGGATGTGTTGATGTCCTGCGTTATGCTGGTGAAATGGACGTTATGCGCTTCGAAAAATTTCTGAAGTTCCACAAAATCAATGATGGATCGGGAAAGACGGTCGATTTTATAACAGACCACCATATCGATTTTCCCGGCTTCGATGTCCTCTTTCAACCGTGCCATTGCGGGGCGTTTCATATTGCCTCCGGAGAATCCGCCATCGTCGTAATGGTCCGGCAGGCAGATCCACCCTTTCCCTTTTTGGCTGGCAATGTAATTTTCACAAGCCTCCCGCTGGGATACCAGCGAGTTGAAATCCCGGTCGAGGGTTGCGTTTTCGACCGATTTCCGTGTATAGCAAGCGCACCTGACAGTTTCTTCCATTATTTCACTCCAAAGAATTTTTTCCCGTTCCATTGTGTGCCGGTAATGGCAAATGCCACGCCGGAAAGGGATTTATAATTTTGTCCTTTGTATTCAAAGCCCTCCGCTGTTGCAACAACGATACAGGTCTTCCCTTTCCAGCTTCGTTCAAAACGCGTTCCGGGCAAAACTCCGCCTGGATTTTTTACCGGCTTGGGAGTATCCCCGATTGCTTCAAGGGCGGTTTGTGCCGACTGGCATATCCCGCCGTATTGCTTTTCCTGAAGCCGAAATGCGAGTTGTCGTCGGAGAAAGATTTTTCCGCAATCGGGGGCATCTTTCCCGTACAGCTCGCGCCATTTTTCCCGCAGTTCGTCCAGCTCCATTACCTGGAGCCGGGCGAGTTCTATGCGGATGTTATTTTTTATTTGAGCCGCTTTCGCCATAAGGTTCTCCTGTTCAGAATTCCGAGCTCTATATACAAGCTCTTATCGAGCGGGATAGCAACTCATTCTGAGTTCATTTCTGCATTTTTCTTGCGACAATGGCGGACGCAAGAATTTCTGCAATACGGGCAATGGTTGCATTATCCATTTTTTTTGCTCCTGAGTTCGGAAAGTTTGAGTTTTTCGCCTGTCCGGATTGGCTCCGAAGAAACAGCGACGGGGCCGCCGGTGCGCTTCTCTGAAAGACGCAGCCGGGCTTTCGGCTCGGCACGAACCGGAAGAAACTCCGGCATCGACGCCCCCAGCATGGATGCACAGACCGCGCACCCGGCACAGCAGTCGAGCCAGTGGTTGTCGTGCGACTGCGGTTTGAGTTTCCATTCGTCTACCGTGCGGCCGCGTCCCTGCGTTTTCACCCGATATTCGGCGGTCAGATGTTCGGCGAGCAACTGATGCACACCGGGAATCCGTCCGTAAAGCGTGAGCGAACCTTTGTCAGCCAGCGCGACAGCGAGTCGGGCATGGACAAAACTTTTCCAGTAGTTGGAATCGTAGATCACATGCCGGATGGCGCGTTTTCCCGCCACAGACGGCATCATCCAGTTGAAACCCAGCCGGTCACCGGGCTGTTTGCGGTATTCGGTCATCGGTTTTGAACTCGCGCCGACGTAGCGTCCGTGCGAAGGTAAAATCACTCCGGCGTGTGCCGACTGGCGGCAGAACTGATACACAACCTCGGTTGACTGGCCCCAGTTTGCATCAATCAGCGCCCGTTCGATTTTCAGCACAGCCCCGTCTTCGCGCGTCCATTCCCGGCCGAGGTAATCATCGGTCAGCGAAGCCAAGGCGGCGTACAGCGCCCCCTCGAAGCCCGCCGTTGGGAAGCTCGACTGAATCGTCGGGTTTGCATCGGTAAGACTGAACTCGCGCCGGTGCTGATCTGGCCATTCGCCGTAGTCGATCACCGCCCCGGTAAAATCGTCCGTCCACGCGATCACCACATAAAACAGAAGCGCTTTTTGAATGTCGATGAACATGGTGAGTTTGTCGCAGGCAAGCGGAACGCGGCCGCGCGCAATGCCGTTCACCTTGGCGCAGATCGCATCGACCGAAAGCAGTGTGTCGTCCTGCGTATCCTCCGGGAGCGGATCGTTTTGATATTCCGCCTGAAACGCGGCCTCGTCCTGAAACTTGAGGTTCATGGCGTGTTGAAGCGCACTGATTTCATCGTGATTGAAACGCTCCGCCCAGCTGACTTCAGCCCCGGCGTCCATCGCCTCGCGGTTCGCAAGGTAAAATTCAGTCGCCTTCTGAAAGTTGCCGTCCGTCCGCAGAGATTCGGCACGGATTTCGGCATACTGTTCCCAGAGTTTCATGTTCGTCGGAAACTTGTAAACCATGCGCGTTTTTTCCCCGTTCCAGTCCGGATGTGTGTTTCGGTTCAGAATGATGTCGGCCATGTCGCCCGGTCGGATAATTGTGCAGGGCATAATCCCTGAAATCTTCTGGCCCGGCCCTGCCAGCCCTAAAATGTCGCCCGCCAGCACACGGACGCGCTTGCGGGTCTGTTCAAGACTTCCAGCGGATTCCGAGGTCTGCGGGTCGTCAATGATCACGAGGCTCGGCCGCACGCTGCGCCCGTCGGTGCGCTTGTATTTCATGCCGCGGACACGCCCGGTTATTCCCGCTACCCGGACGATGATTCCGCTCGCCTTGCTTCCCTCGATGGTCGGCAGAACGATTTCATTGCTGGTCCAGGTGATTCGAGTCCGCTCGCCGTGGAACAGTTGCCCGGCGCAGCGGTTGGGGATGCCTTCCAGCTGGGCGATGGGGTAGCACACTTCCGGGAAATCCTCGGCGAGATGCTCATTGACTTCAAGTTCGGTTTTAATGCTGTCGAGCATTTCCAACGCGGCGGACTCGGTCGCACCGATCAGCGTCACGAACTCACGGTGGCCGTAGAGCATCGCCCAAAGAGCGGCGGTTTCAGTTAGGCTCGATTTTCCCGAACCGCGCGGCATTGCCAAGGCGAAGAGTCCGCCGGATAAAACCGCCGTCTCAATCTTCTCAATCGCTTTCAGGTGGTCAGGCGACCATGCAAGGGAATAGGTTTCCGGAAAGTAACTCTCGCAGAACAACCGGAAGTTCCGGGCGCAGTCCGTTTTCCGCTGCGGATTTACAACCTCCGGGAGCGGCGCGATGTCGCGTCCGGCGAGCGACTGTTCCGCCTGCCGGTTGCGTTCGGCGTCCCGGCGGTCCTCGTAAGTGCGGACGGCGGTCTGTTCCTCCGGGGTGTGTTTCCGGTCGCACATCCAGGCAATGTATTTCAGAAGATTGATATTGCGCGTATTTTCGGATGCCGCAATGCGGAAGCCGACTCGGTTGAATTCGCGGTAGAGCCGCGCCTGAGCCAGCACAAACCCTTGCGCGGTCGAGTTCAGCAACCGGGCAACATCGACGACGCGCATATTATTCGGATTCAGCGGCATTATCGTCTCCTTTCGCCATCCATGCGGCATATTCAATCAAGTTCACGGTTCCGTCGGGATTCCGGGGAGCGCCGGCCTCGAAATCGGCTGCGAGCGTCTCGACGGAAATCGTCCGGGAACCGGCCTGTTTCAAAAGCCTCACCAGCAGTTCAGGCAGCATTGCGGTGAGTTTTAAGGAATTATCCATCTATCTTGCCTTTATTTGCGGATTGCGACTGGATATGTCTCGCAAGGAGAGCTTGTATATGCCAG
>CAYWZD010000462.1:0-3578 GCA_964462755.1 uncultured Victivallales bacterium
GATTGAGGATCACCCGGAGGTTGAACCGCTCCGCCAGCCGCATCAGTTCGTCGAGGTCGTCCCAGTCATACGTTCCGGGCTTGCGCTCGCTCCAGCGCCACTGCGCCCAATATTTAACGGTGTTGAATCCCAATCGCTTCATATGCGCGAAGTCACGTTCCCAGTATTCCGATTCGGGCGTCGGTGCTCGGTAGTACTGAGCTCCGTAAACAAACGGAAAATCATTCATATTTCACCATTGCATCGATCTTAAAATCACCGGACTCGGCAAGAGTGATTTGTCCGGTTTTCAAATGAGTTGCGCCTTCCGCCCAGAGCCATGGAATGTTGGTTTTGGGGTCGGGCGAAGAGAGGTGCGGATGTGGGGACAGATCCCAGTCGTTGCCGAAGAGGGGACGCGCTTTCCCATAGTCGAGGCGAAGCGAGAGGCGATCCAGTTCGACGCCGTCGATGCTGCCGCTGCTCCCGGCCAGGACGATGCTGTTCTCCGCCCTGATTTTGCAGTCATCAAGACGGATATTCTGAATTTTCGCGCCCGGTTCCGTGGCGCAGACAACCAGGGGTTCGCCTTTTCCCCACCAGGTTCCGGCGAAAATGCGGGTTACGATCAGCAGTCCGGAAAGTATGACGTCTTCTACAAATCCATCCCGACCGGCGAAGATGGCAATCCCGCGGTTGGAATCGTTGATGACGCAGTTGCGGACGGTGACGTTGCGAACCTTCCCGGACTCGAAACCAATGCGGAGCGCGGCAGAGGAGGATTTGAACACGCAGTCCGAAATCTGGACGTCTCTCGTGACGACGGAGGCGTCGGAGATGGAGGTCAGCGCGATACAGTCGTCGCCGCATGTGATGAGGCAACGGGTAACGGCCACGTCGCGACAACCGCAACAGTGAATGCCGTCGTTATTCGGAATCCGCCGGTGGTTTTCAATGCGAAGGTCGTGGATGGAGATGCGATTGCTGCGGTGGAACACCAGCGTCCAGGTGGGGGAATCCGTAAAAGTCACCCCCGATATCTCAATATCCCGGCAGGATTGGAAGAAGACCAGCCGGTTGGGGCGTTCGTCGCGCGGCGGCATTTCAACGTGGGGATCATTGCGGAGTTCCTCCGGAAGTTCGGCGTCGGTTCCGTTGCAGGGTTTGTCCCAGCGGGCGAACGCGCGTCCGTTGAAGTCGATGGTTCCTTCCCCTTTGATGCGGATGCCCACGGCGTCCACGGCGTAGAGCAGAGGAGTCGTTGCGGAATAGAAACTCCATGGGAACGGATGGCGGACATATCCGTCCATGGAGTCCGGCCCGAGCAGCGTCGCGCCTTTTTCGAGGGAAAGGGTGGTGTGCGACCCAATTCGGAGGCTGCCGGTGCGGAACACGCCGGCCGGGATTGTGACGGTTCCCCCGCCGGCGGCAACACAGGCGTCAAACGCGGCCTGAATCGCAGCGGTCTGAAGTGTCTCCCCTCCCGGAACCGCCCCGAATTCAGTGATATCGTAGTTCATCGTCAACCTCAACGTGTTGAAATGCAGCCGAACAGAGCCGGCGTTTTGCTCGGTCCGATCCCGCTCGACCACTGGATGTATTTGCGCCCATTTCCGTCATTGTCGTTGACCAGCCAGGAAAAGCCGAACTCTTCGGTTTTTGCCGAGAGCGGGTAGAGCTCCCGCAACGGCACCCTGATGGTATATACGATCTTTCCGGGGCTTTTCTCCACATGGCCATTTGTGTCGGACATTGGGCCATGTATCGTCAATCCTTCCAGCAATTCCGGTGTCCAGAAATTGTTGTGTTTGTAAGCGAACACCTTGCCGTTGCCATCTTCGGAGATCAGGATCTCGGTGCGATCCTTACCCTCCATGGTCGGGTCAATCGCAAACTGTACGGAGTCATACCTCCAGCCATCCTCTTTTTTACCGGATGTCGGAATATGGATATCGTCCCTTACTGTAAAGCGGAGATAGAGAGAACTGGCATCCATTGCCATTTGACAGGACGCGCTCAAATCTTCCTTCCCGCTCCACCCTGTGTGGTCCGGAGCGACAACACGATAAGCGGAAGCCGCTGTCATTGCCGGAATTTTGTTCCAGTCCTGCGGCATTCCAGAAGTTTGGGTACAGATTCCCTGCCAAATCGCTTTGTCGAGTGTGTAATTGTGGTTCAGCCGGACAATTGCCACACGATTGAAATCAACCTCGCGGCCCTCCTTGTCGCCGTGGTTGGCCAGCAATGCAAATTGCAGCGTGGCGGCATCCGGCTGGACAATGGCAATTTCTTCGCCAAAGGTTTTCCAGTCCGGTTCGACCATTCCATTGAGGCAGTTGATGCCCTCCCGTTGCGGGAATAGTGTTTTCCCATTCTTATCCTTGACAGAATAGACCCCGCCGAAATGGCCTTGTCCTCTGGCCTCGACGATCAGTGCATATTTTTCGCCTTTCCGGACTTTGATAGAGACTGTATGACCGAAGTATGCAGCCCCTTTCGTCCTGACGGCGTTGCCGCCGTTGACGCCCGCGCCTTGAAGAAACTTGAAACGCTCCTGGTCCGAAGGGCCTAACCAGTACGATGTTTTTTTGGAGAAATCTCCGTTATCAACCAGATTCCCCCCGGGAACGCTGCCGGTTACTTCAACCAGAAACGGAACGGTAAGATTTATTCCGTCGAGCGACAATCTGATGTCGATATCATAGACCCCGGAAGACGCATTCGGCGGGACCGATATCGTCATTTCAGAATTTGCGATGGCTCCCTGCCAGCGGACCGGCAGATCCCATTTCAAATCGGCAATCCGGTTGCTCCAGTTAAGGTTACGGACCATGAGTTTTCCCGGCATCGTCATTGCTGGATAAACAGAACGTAGGATTTTCGCATATTCGCGTAGCGTTTTCAGGTCTCCGCCCACAATGAATTGTGGATAAGGAGATGTTTTTATCGCAAGTTTGCCCGCGGTGGTTGTTTTGAGGGTTTCGACATCCATCATATTGATTTCGGAAATCCGCTCCGCTCCGAAAGGCAATTCCCATTCACTCCCCGGAGCGCTCCAGAACACAATAACAGGAGTTCCCTGCCGGTCAAACAAATAGGCTTCGATTTCGCCGGTGGACAAATGATCCACGAAGTTCGCATACTCCAGATGATGGGTCATGGTGCGGTAAGCCGCGTAAACGGGAAGCACCTTGCTTTGATAATCAAACGCGGAGGCATTATATATACTGCCGGAACGGAACAGGTCAAACGCAAATGTTTTTTCGATTCCGCGCGCGGCTTCCCGCATATGCGACTTGATAAGAAGAGATGCTCTTTCGAGCGAATTCTCCCCGCTTTTCCAGTCCATCTCTTCGGTATTGACCATAGGGATATTGCCGCCGCCAGCTTGCTCCATGCAGTTTCTCCATTTTTTGATGATTCCATCTTGGGATTTGCCGGCTTGAAGATAATGTACGCTCATGACATCAAAATAAAATTTCCCATCGTTGCATCGAATAACCTCCCGCATGAAATCGGCAGTCAGCGGCGCACCCGACAAAACCACGGATTTCGGGTCGGCTTCTTTAACCGCTTCATAGCCGGTTTTCAGCAGCATC
>CAYWZD010000463.1:0-3568 GCA_964462755.1 uncultured Victivallales bacterium
CAATGACAAAAGGAAGATTGTCCTTGATAAACAAGTCCGTCGGTTTCGGTCCGTTCATGGCGACCGCGGTAATGGAAAGCTGCTGTTCAGTCTGGATGGTTTCCAGCATCCGGAGGAGCTGGGAGGAAGCTTCGTCGGCAGAATCGAACAGGACCACCGCCGACAATTTGTTCTGAACCGCCGGGGGATTGAAATACCATTTCGCGACATTGATTTCAGGCATATCCTTTCCGGCGTCGATGGCCGAAAGACAGAAAGGCAGCAGCAGGGCGGAGAACAGCAGGAATCTCATAAAAACCTTCCCTTTCAGACAGGCGCGGCGAATTCCCGGACGGACCGGCTCATTTCAAACGCGCGTGCAGTTTTGAACAAACGGTCTTCCGCAAGGCTCGGGGCAATCAGCTGGATGCCGACCGGCATGCGGGTATTTTCATCCATTCCGGCGGGGAGACTGATTCCACAGTTGCCGGCCAGATTCAGCGCCGTGGTGAAAACGTCCGAAAGATACATCTGCATCGGATCGGATTTTTCGCCAAAGCGGAACGCGGTCGCCGGAGTAACGGGCGTGAAAATCACATCGCACCGGGTAAAAGCGTCGGTAAAATCCTTGCGGATCAGCGTCCGGACCTTCTGGGCGCGGACGTAATAGGCGTCGTAGTAGCCACTGGAGAGCACGTATGTGCCGAGCATGATCCGGCGGGTCACCTCGGGTCCGAAGCCCTCTCCGCGCGAGTCCTGATAGGTGCTGAGAAGATCGGAGGCATTTTCACTCCGGTATCCATAGCGGATGCCGTCAAAACGTGCGAGGTTGGCGCTGGCTTCCGCGGGTGCAATGATGTAATAGCAGGCCATCGAATATTTCGTATGCGGAAGGGAAACATCCACGAATTCCGCGCCCAAGGAACGAAGCACGGCCATGGATTCCTCCGTGACTTTCTTTACGCCGGGAGCCACGCCTTCGACTTCAAAATATTCCTTCGGGATACCGATTTTCAGTCCCTTCAGCGAAGGATTGAGGTTCCTGAGCTGAGCGGCGAAACCGCCTTCCGGCGCGGAGGCGGGAAGACTGGTCGTGTCCCGGGGGTCCTGCCCGGAAATAAGGTCAAACAACATCGCCGAGTCCGTGACGTTTTTGCTCATCGGGCCGATCTGGTCGAGCGAGGAGGCAAAAGCCACAAGGCCGTAACGCGAGACACGCCCGTAGGTAGGCTTGAGGCCGACAATGCCGCAGAAGGCGGCGGGCTGGCGGATCGAACCGCCGGTGTCGGAGCCGAGCGCAATCACGGTTTCACCGGAGGCGACCGCCGCGGCCGAACCGCCGCTGGAGCCACCCGGGACACAGGCCGTGTTCCAGGGGTTGCACGTTTTCTGGAAAGCGCTGTTCTCGCAGGAGGAGCCCATGGCGAATTCGTCCATGTTGGCGCGTCCCATCAGGACAAGTCCGGCGCTTTTCAGTTTTTCAATCACGGCCGCATCATACGGCGAAACAAAGTTTTTGAGGATTTTCGAGGCGCAGGTGCAGGGTTGGCCCTTCACGGCGATATTGTCTTTGATCGTGACCGGAACTCCGTCGCAGGGACCGAGCTGTTTGCCTGCGGCGCGGCGGGCGTCGGATTCCTTTGCGCGGGCAAGGACATCCTGTTTATCGAGAGACAGAAGGGCCTTGAGGGAGGGCTCGAGTTTTTCGATCCGTTCGAGGTATGCGCCGCAGAGTTCGAAGGAGGAAACCTTCCCCTGCTCCAGAAGGACGGACGCTTCCGCGAGCGTGAGTTTCTGCAAATCGTTCGTCATGACATCTCCTCGCCCGGCAGGACCTGCGGGACCTTGATGAGTTCATTGTCGATCGTGGCGGGAGCATTGGCGAGCATGGCGTCACGTCCGAGAGGAGTTCCGGCGCGGTCGTCCCGGAGGACGTTGGAACGGGGCACGGCATGAGCGGTCGGCTCGATGCCGGTGACGTCCAGCTCGGAAAGCATCTCGACATAGCCGACGATGCTTTCCATTTCCCTGCGGAGCTTCTCCGCCGCGTCCGGCGCGAGCTTGAGGCGCGCGAGCGCGGCGATATGAGCCACATCAATCCCTTTTGCCGAGGCGGACATGGATCATTTCCCCTTTTCGAGCATCAGGGTGATCGTGGTGATGTCCGCGACTTCGGCCGGGCCGAAGAACTGGATCGGGCCGGGATAGACATAGCTGGTTTCGACCGCCCATTTGGCGCGCTTGGAGGCCAGCTTCTTGAACGGAGCTCCGTCGAGTTCGACCAGCGCCTTCCGGATGACGGGCTTGTCTTCGCCGTGACGGCGTTCCATGTTCATCATCGCGGTCAGCGGGATGGCTCCGGCGATCCACTTTTCGGCGGACGCGGTCAGGTTGCGAACAGAGGACATGTAGCCGGTCTTGCCGGTGCCGATGATCGCGGACGCATTGAAGCCGAGGCTGTAGCAGTAGTCGGCGTCGAAGTTGGACGGCATGGAGCAACGGCCTTCATAGCCGAAGAAGTGAGTCTGCGCGGAAAACTTGCCGTTGAACTTGCCGGCTTTCTTCCAGTCGGCGAGTTTGTTTTTGACGAGTTCGACCAGCAGTTTTTCCGTTTCGATGCGGGAAACCTGAACGTTGCCGTGCGGGTCGCGGTCCATCGTGAGCTGCATCTTGATCTCCATCGGAAGAGTGGCGAAGACAGCGGCGGATTTTTTGGAAAGTTTGCCGAGAATGAATTCGGCTTTCTTCTCATTGGTCGGAAGAGCCGCGTAGGCGTCGGCGGACTTGGCAAGGAGATCGTTCAGTTCGGCAATGAGGACCTTGAAATCGGGGATGAACTCGATCAGGCCTTCGGGAATCAGGGCCACGCCGAAGTTTTCGCCGTTGGCGGCGCGCTTGGCAACGGCATCGGCGATGATCGTGACGATCTCGTCGAGGTTCTGCTTCTTCGCTTCGACTTCCTCGGAGACGAGGGTGATGTTGGCCTGGGTGCGGAGACCGCATTCGAGGGCGATGTGGGAGGCGGAGCGTCCCATCAGCTTGATGAAGTGCCAATATTTCTTGGCGGAATTGGCGTCGCGTTCGATGTTGCCGATGAGTTCGCTGTAGACCTTGGTGGCGGTATCGAAGCCAAAGGAGGTCTCGATGAACTCATTCTTGAGGTCGCCGTCGATGGTCTTGGGACAGCCGACGACGAGGATTCCGGCGTTTTTGGCCTTGTAGTATTCGGCAAGGAGGCAGGCGTTCGTGTTGGAGTCGTCGCCGCCGATGATGACAAGAGCGGTGACGCCGAGCTTCTTGCAGTTGGCCTGCGCCTTGTCGAACTGCTCGGGCGTTTCGAGCTTGGTGCGCCCGGAACCGATCATGTCGAAGCCGCCGGTGTTGCGGAAATCGGACAGGAATTCATCGGTGATTTCAACGAACTTGTTGTCAACCAGACCGCTGGGGCCGCCATTGAAGCCGTAGAGTTTGGATTTCGGATGAAGGCTCTTGAGACCGTCGAAGAGTCCCGCGATGACGTTGTGCCCGCCGGGAGCCTGTCCGCCGGAGAGGATCACGCCCACGTTGATGGGCTTCTTGAGAGAGGCGC
>CAYWZD010000464.1:0-3559 GCA_964462755.1 uncultured Victivallales bacterium
TGCGAGCCGTGATCGAAGCCTACAACGATACCCGCGAAAGTGCTGATCCGAACCGTTCCCGGCGTCTGAAGACCGTCCTCCGGAAGACGCTTCTGAGAAGGGCGCGGTTCCGTCCGCTCCGCCGGCGGGTTCTGCTGGGGCTCGCCGAACGGATTCTTTCCGGGACATACCTCTCTTTCGACGGGGTGCTCCCTTCGGACCCTCTGGAGGCGACGAAACGCCGTTTCCTTACGCCCGACCTGAAACGGTATCGTCATCCGGGGTGGGGCCTGTGCGGAATCATCTGCCGCTTTTCGGCGGACCTGACGGAAGCCGATCTCTGGTGGCAGTTCAACCATGTGATGGTGGACGGCTCTCCCATGCAGGAAGTCCTGTCAAAACTCAAAGAGGAATGGGGCACGGTCGGGCACATTGTCTTCCCCCCGCTGAACGGACTGATTTCCCCGCCCGAAGTCATGGACTGCGGCGAAGGCGTTTTCCGGGCGCGGTTCTATGCCGACTTCACCCCGCTGATGCGTCTCCGGAACTCCCTCAACCGCATGTGTCTGAACGAAATGAACGGGAAATCCTCCTTCGCGGCGCTGATCATGTGGGGACTTTCCAGACATCCCTATTTCTCCAAACGGAAAATGCTGCTTCCCGTCGATTTCTATAATGCCGACGGCGCAAGACAGCTCGGACTGCTGATCATGCGTCCGGCGCTCTATGACTGGAACCGGAAACCGCTGGATGCCTACTGTCGTTTTCAGACCGAGATGAACCGGAAGCTGGAAGAGACTCGCAACGGTTACGCGGAAAGCAGTGAATTCCTTTCCCTTTGCAGCATGCTCCATCCTGTCTTTTATCTTCTGACCCAGAAAGTGGCGCCCAAAGCGCTGGAGGAGATCGTCGGGACCATGGGGATTTCCATTATCGCGGATGCCGAAGTGTTCGTCAGTCCGCTTACGGACTTCCAGATCGATGGTTTCATGTCCCTCGGGTCCGCGCTGATCCAGACTATGGATGGCCACCGTGCCGGGTCTGTGTGCGTTTGCGGAACCCGCGACCAGATTTCCCTGTATTACGACGCGGTCCGGAATCTGATTCAGGATTTGCCGCACCTTCTGGAGCGCTGACAAAAAAGAGGGGGCGTCAGGAACGCTGTCCCCGGGAGACGTATTTCTTTCCGAATACGGCCATGACTTCCTGAAGATCTCTCCAGACGTCCGCCTTCGCTTCCGGATTCCGCAGCAGATACGCGGGATGGTAGGTCGGCATCACGCGGATTCCCCGGTATTCCATCCATTTCCCGCGCTGGCTCCGGATTCCTCCGTAGACGTTCGGAAACAGGAACCGGAACGGCACTGCCCCCAGCACCACGATCACTTCCGGAGAAAGCAGTTCGATCTGCCGTTCCGCATAGGGGCGGCAGGCGGCCGTCTCATCCGGTTCGGGGTTCCGGTTGCCCGGCGGACGGCATTTGACCGTGTTGGCGATATAGACTTCGGAACGCTGGAACTGCATCGCGTTGATCATGCGGGTCAGGAGTTCACCGGCCCGTCCGACGAACGGACGCCCCTGCATGTCTTCATCCGCGCCCGGTCCTTCTCCGAAGAACAACAGGCGCGCGCGGGTGTCGCCTTCTCCGAACACCGTGTTGGTGCGTGTCTCGCACAACCGGCATCTGCGGCATTCCGACACCGTCTGCGCCAGTTCTTCCCAGCCCATCGAGGACACCGGATCCGAAGAGGGAGACATTTTGGGCGGGGGAGGCGATGTTTTTCTTGCTTCCGGTTCCGCCGGTGCGGCATGGGATATTTCCGGAGCCGGAGGAACGGGTCTTGCGGGTGCGGACGGCTTTGCCGCTTCCTTCTTCGGACGGCGCGGACAGTCCGTATAGAAATCCCGGAGGATGGATTCGGGGACAGGCGTTCTCGAGTCGCGCAGGGCTTCTGCCTTCAGACAGTCCGTGATTTCTTCAAACAAATTCTTTTCCGCCATGATTCCTCCACTCATACAATTCCACAATGTATTCTTCCGGGAGCTCTTTTTCAATCGTGAAACCGGAAAAAATGCAGACCTTCCGGAAAACTATTCCCGGCACAGGGCTTCCAAAAACGGAAGATCCTCTCCGTCGGCCGATCCGGAATCGAGCAGGGCTTTCAGCATCTTGCGGAATTCCTCCGCCGGGATGTCTCCCAGTTCGCGGTATTTCCCGGAACGCCGGATTTCGATGATCTCATCCACGGAGATCCGTTCCGGACGTGTGAGATCGTAGGATTGTCCGTCTCCCTCCGAGTGGAGCAGCAGCGAACATAAGTTCATCGGATTGTGATGGATCAGCATAAGTCGCTTTCCCGTGGCGCTTTCCTCATACACGGTTCCCTGCCGTATCTCCAGTCCCTGCATGGAAACTTCTCCTGTTTTCTTTCATCCGCAAAATGATCCCCTATTATACACCCGGAAGCCGGTTTTGGCAAGGAGGTTCCCGCATTTTCAGTCTTTAGAAAAAAGGTCATGCAATACTTTCAGTATTGCCGAGGTCCAGCCGCGAAGGCTGGTCGTGCAGAGCACGAAATCCCCGCCCGGAGCGGTTCCACCGCGCAAGGAAGAGAAATTACCGGAACGGTAATTTCGAGAGCTCCTGGGCGATCTCCCGAAAGGCAACCTCATGGGAGCGGCGGCTCTCGCTCCTTTCGGAGCTCGTCCGTCAGCGGGGGACCCGCCGCCGCGAAGGCAAAAAGCATGAGGACTCCTCGCCCTCAAACTCCCCGGCAGGTGAGAGTCACCTGCACCTCGGCAAACTTGTTTGCCGTCATTTTTCAACTGCGGGCGAACCGCACGACCATGTAGATTTCCGTAGAGTGTTTGGATGGATTGGAAATGGAGTGTTCCACGTCGCTTTCGTAGGAAATGAAGTCTCCTTTGTGGAGGAGAGCCGTATTTTTCCCGGCGACCACGCTCAATTCTCCGGAAAGGACGGTCAGGTATTCCTCGGTTCCCTCCTGATGCGGCTGGGACGTGTGGACGGCGCCCGGCTCCAGAGTCACCAGATAGAATTCCAGATCCTCCGCCATGCGGATGGGCGAAAGAACCCGGAACACCGTCCCGGAGCTATCCATGGTGAAAGAGGTGATCCGTTCCGCCGGATTGACCTCGAATTTCTTGGTCCGGATGCCTTCCCCCTTGAGCATCATATCGAAGTCGACCCCCAGTGCGTGGGCAATTTTCCACATGGTGGCGATGGTTGGATTCACCTTGCCGGCTTCGATTTGCGACAGCATCGCCTTGGAGACTCCGCTCGCGGCGGACAGCGCATCCAGCGAGAGCTGCTGTTTGCGGCGTTCCTTCTGAACGTTCACCCCCACGGCGGGCAGTGCCGGAATCGTTGTTTTGTTCATTATATCAACCTTTTTGTAAAATATATTTAACAAAGTCCTTGATTTTTTATTTCTCCCGTGTATAATATAGTGAATAAAGTTTGAAATATCAAACGTTTTTTCAGAAAAACAACGAAAGGAGTTCGCATGAAAGCATTGATCAAAGCCAAACCGGAGCCCGGACTGACGCTGGGAGAGGT
>CAYWZD010000465.1:0-3553 GCA_964462755.1 uncultured Victivallales bacterium
AAAACCTCCCTTTCCACACAAGTAAAACTAGTTTCATCCGTGCGCGGCGGACGGACTTGCGGGGAAAATACCGGATCAGAATTCGGACGCAAGAAACTCCTTCAGCGCCTCTTTCCAGCCGGGCATGGGCGGCAGTCCGGCCAGACGCAGCATCATTTTGTCCAGACGAGAATTCGCCGGACGCGGCGCGGGACGCGGAAACTCCGCCGTGCCGCACGGAATCACCTTCTGCTCAATCCCGAGCTGACGGAATATCTCGCACGCGAGTTCATACCAGGTGGCCTCCCCTTCACAAGTCAGATGAAAAGTCCCCGCCAGTTCCGGACGCGCCAGAATCTCACGGAGTTTCCGGGCCACGGCTGTCGTGCTGGTCGGATTCCCGATCTGGTCGTTGACCACTTTCAGTTCCGGACGTGAACCGTCGGCCAGCTTGACCATCGCATGAACGAAACTCGGTCCCCCTTTGCCGTACAGCCACGAAATTCGCGCTATCACATGGTTCGGACAGAGAGACCGAATCTGCCGCTCTCCCGCGAACTTGCTTTGTCCATAAACCGTATTCCCTCCATTCGGAACGTCGAATTCGTGGTAGGGACGATCCAGCGCGCCGTCAAATACATAATCCGTGGAAATCGCGATCAGCCGGATTCCGTTCCGATGACAGGCGGACGCCACATTCGCCGTCCCGAAGGCATTCAGGCGGTAGGCAAGCTCCTTTTCCGTCTCGCACTTGTCCACCGCGGTCATGGCCGCACAGTGGATCACCGCTTCCGGACGGATTTCTTTCAGGAGACGGTCCATCGCGGCGGGGTCGGTGATATCCGCCTCGGGCAGATCGGTGGGAATCACTTCAAATCCGGAAAGCTCGGAAACCAGGGTCCGCCCGAGCATGCCGCGCCCTCCGGTCAGAAGAACCTTCATGACGCGGCCTCCGGACCTTCATTGTCCAGCAGCTCGGCATCCTTCAGCAGGGGATTGCGCCGGTCCTTTTCGGAAAGAAGCATGGAAGCGGGCTTGATTCCCCAGTTGATCTTCAGGTCGGGATCGTCGAACGCGATTCCCCGCTCATGGGATGGCATATAGCTGTTGTCGCATTTATAGGCGAAAATCACTTCCGGGGAAAGCACCACGAACCCGTGTGCAAACCCGCGGGGGATGAACACCTGACGCTTGTTGTTGCCGGAAAGCTCGATTGAAAAATGCTGTCCGAAGGTCGGCGATCCGCGACGGATATCCAGACAGATGTCCAGCACCGCTCCCTGAATCACGCGCACCAGTTTTGCCTGGGTATACGGGGGAAGCTGATAATGGAGCCCGCGAAGGACCCCGAAGCGGGATTTGGATTCATTGTCCTGCACAAAACGGACATCGATCCCCGCCTCTTTGAATTTCTCCTCATTCCAGACTTCAAAAAAATATCCTCGGGCGTCCCCGAATACACGCGGTTCGAGGATTCGGATTCCTTCTATCTCTGTATTGATCACATTCATTCCAACTGTCTCTCTTCAAAAAAAACATTCCCGGTGGGCACATCATCAGCGGCAGTCGTGCAAAAAATCGATGTGAAACAATACACGCGGGAAGCGGTTTCGTCAATGATCCCTCCTGTAAAAATACGTATTTTTTTGTAAGTATCTTCCGTTTTTGATGCGCCCGTCAGGATCATTATTTATTTCCAAGGAACAGACAAACACCCCTGTAAAAAACGGCGATTCATGCGGAGGGCGAAAAGAAGGTTCCCCTCATTCCATCCGGAAGCACCCGGCCGAAGAAGTTCATTCCGAGTGTGATAGTCATATTCCTTGGGGAAAATCCGCGATTTCAGAAAATCCATGTGGAAAAAAAAGGAATCAGGTGATATATTATAACTCCGGAAGCATGCCGGAATTCCCGGAAGCTGAAACAACACCCTCAGAATGGAATGTGCGCCATGCCAAAAAGAGACGACATTAAAAAGATTATGCTCATCGGCTCCGGCCCGATTGTTATCGGACAAGCCTGTGAATTCGACTACTCCGGAACCCAAGCCTGCAAATCCCTGAAAGAAGAAGGCTATGAAGTTCTCCTTGTCAACAGCAATCCCGCAACCATCATGACCGATCCGGATTTCGCGGATCGCACTTATATAGAACCCCTTACAAAAGACATCCTGCATGAGATCATCCGGAGGGAACGTCCGGACGCCCTTCTGCCGACCCTCGGGGGACAGACCGCGCTGAACCTTTCGCTGGAGCTCTACGACTCCGGCATTCTGGACCGCTATCATGTGGAAATGATCGGAGCGAAAGCCGAAGTCATCCGGCGCGCGGAAGACCGTCAGCTGTTCAAGGAGACGATGGCGTCGCTCGGGCTGAATATGCCGAAGAGCGGGTCCGCGCACAGCATGAAGGAAGCGCTCGAGGTCGCCAAGCAGATCGGTTCCATGCCGCTGATCATCCGTCCGGGCTTCACGCTGGGCGGAACCGGCGGAGGCATCGCTTACAACGAAAAGGAATTCGAGGAGATCGTCACCCGCGGCCTGAACGCCAGCATGAACACGGAAGTCCTGATCGAAGAGTCGATCATCGGCTGGAAGGAATTCGAGCTGGAGGTCATGCGCGACAAGAAGGACAACGCGGTCATCGTCTGCTCGATTGAAAACCTCGATCCCATGGGCGTTCATACCGGCGACAGCATCACCGTCGCCCCCGCTCAGACCCTGACCGACCGCGAATATCAGAGAATGCGCGACGCCTCGCTGGCGGTCATGCGCGCCATCGGCGTCGAGACCGGCGGCTCCAACGTGCAATGGGGCATCAACCCCCGCGACGGCCGCATGGTCATCGTGGAAATGAACCCGCGTGTGTCCCGTTCGAGCGCACTGGCCTCGAAAGCGACCGGCTTCCCGATCGCCAAGATCGCCGCCAAGCTTGCGGTCGGCTTCACGCTGGACGAGATCATGAACGACATCACCCGCGAAACCCCGGCCTGTTTCGAGCCTTCCATCGACTATGTCGTGACGAAGGTCCCGCGTTTCGCTTTCGAAAAATTCCCGACCGCCGACAACACTCTTTCGACCCAGATGAAATCGGTCGGCGAGACCATGAGCATCGGCAAAACCTTCAAGGAGTCGCTCCAGAAGGCCCTGCGGTCACTGGAAGTCGGACGCGCCGGACTGGGCGTCGACGGCAAGGACGGCAAATATTCCGGAATGACCGACGACCAGCTGCGCGGAGAGCTGATCCGTCCGAACTTCGCACGGCTGTTCCATATCCGTGAAGCCTTCAAACGCGGCTGGACCGTCGAACAGGTCTACGAATACACCAACATCGACCCCTGGTTCCTGCGTCCCATTCATGAGCTGGCCTCGTTCGAGGATGAAATCTCGTCCGCCAAAACGCTGGAAAACCTCCAGAAGGATCCCGCGCTGTTCCGCCAGATCAAGGAATTCGGCTACTCGGACCGCCAGATCGCGTTTCTTCTCAAAACCAACGACATCGAAGTCTACAAGGCCCGGAAAGCCATCGGGCTGATGCCGGGCTACAGTCTGGTGGACACCTGCGCCGGCGAGTTC
>CAYWZD010000466.1:0-3549 GCA_964462755.1 uncultured Victivallales bacterium
TTGATTTTTTTTCGAATTTTTCGATCCAATCCAAAATCCTCACTGACGCAATACATTTTCTCAATGCGTCCCGATTATTCTGGGACTCTGAAAAGAAGGTCATGCAATACTCTCAGTATTGCCGCGGTCCAGCCGCGAAGGCTGGTCGTGCAGAGCACGAAATCTCCCGCCCGGAGCGGTTCCATCCGCTCAAGGCTTCGAATTTGCCGGGACGGCAAGTTCGAAGCTCCGGGCGTTCCCGGAAGCCAACCTCACGGGAGCGGTGGCTCTCGTGAGGTTCGGAGCTCGTCCGTCGAGAGAAAAATACCGTATCGCCGACAAAAAGAAACGGCGGGGGATTCCCGCCGTTTCGAGTGAAAAAATTCTGATTAAAACAATTACTTCTTGAGGATGACCTTGCGTCCTCCGGCGCGCGCGGAGCGTTCCTCGGCGGCGGCGATCCGGATGGAATCGCGGGTGCTTTCGGGGAGACACTGTTCCGGTTGCTTGTTCTTGCGGATACAGTCGACGAAATAGGCAATCTCGTTGAAATAGTAATCGGTGTCCTTTTCCAGCTTGATCTCCTCTACAGGCTGATCGAGAACCGCCACCTTGATGGTGTTTCCGGACAGTTCGACAGTCGCCTTCTTGAAGACGGCGATGATCGAGGAATACCATCCGATCTTGCACCAGCTGCCTTCGGAACTGACGCAGGGCCCGTTCTTATAGATATAGTTGGTGAGAAGATCGTCGATGCCGCCGGTGTCGCGGGCGACGCCGAAGGTCATGACCGCATCGGGCACACCAAGCATGTAGTTGATGAAATCGGTGTCATGGAGATGAAGGTCGAGAAGGGCGCCGCCGCTCTTGGCCGGATCGCGATACCATTTCTGCTTGGGAAGGCATCCGTTGCGGCGCATGTCCAGACGGAGGAGCTTGCCGTATTTCTTCGAGGAGTAAGCCTCCTTGAGGAAGTTGAAGCCGGGACCGAAACGGAGGCACTGGGCGATCATCAGGAGCCGGTTGTTCTCGCGGGCCGCACGGATCATGCGGTCGGCAAGGACGGGCGTGCGGGCCATGGGCTTTTCGCACAGCACGTGATAACCGTCCTTCAGCGCACGGACGGCATATTCGGCGTGAAGATGACCGGGAAGACAGATGTCGAGCATGTCGAAATCGGCGTTCCGGACAAGTTCCTCGTAAGAGAGATACTTTTCAACCTTGGAAAGGTCGGCCTGACCGCTGTTTCCGACGTTGATCTCGGCATCGAGCTTCTCGAACTGGGACTTGTCGATGTCGCAGAGAGCGACCAGTTCCGCATGTTTCTGGTTCTTGTAGCAGGACGCGTGGAAATGCCCCATTCCGCCGAAACCGATCAGAGCCACCTTGATTTTGTCAGCCATGATTCCGCCTCAGGAGATTTTGGATTTGAGGAAGGTGTAGGCTTTGGAAATATCGCCTTCGGGGTCGTCGCCGCACTCTCGCTCGATGGTCAGGAAACCATTGAAACCGACGCGCTTGAGGGCAGCCAGATAAGCGTCCCAGGGGACCTGTCCCTGCCCCAGCGGAACTTCCTTGAATTCGGCGCGGCGTTCCTGGAAGACCCGGAGGGAGCCGTCCGGATTGCGCATGCCGTAAGCCGCGGCGGCAAGGCCGGGATACACGTTGACGCCGTCCTTCGCGTGCGTGTGAACAATATATTTGCCGAGGACTTCGACCGCGTGGACGGGGTCCTCGCAGGAAACCATCCGGAGATTGGCCGGGTCAAGGTTCACACCGAGGCCTTTGGAGTCGACATCGGCAATGAGTGCATGGAGAATATCCGCGGTTTCGGGACCGGTCTCGATGGCGAAGAAAGCCCCCTGCTCCCGGGAGTATTCGGCGGCCTCGCGGATGGATTCGACCATAATCGGATAAACGGGATCGTTCTTGTCGCCCGGAACCACGCCGATGTGGGTGGTGATTACTTTCGTACCGAGCTTGACAGCCACGTCCACCACGCGCTTATGGAGTTCCACGCGATCCTTCCATTCGTCGGTCACGCCGAAATGCGAGTGGGCGATGTCTCCGCAGACCGCGGAAATTTCGAGGCCGGCATCCGCGCAGAGGGTGCGGATTTCACGAAGGCGCGCATCGGAAAACACCAGATATTCCGGACTCGTCAGGATCTGGACGCCCTGAAGGCCCATTTTGGCATACCGTTTCAAAGTTTCGGGAAGAGGTTTGCGAAGCGAAGAAGCCAATGCTCCAATCTTCATGATCATTCCTTTTTTTGGTTGTTTTGGAAATTTCAATTTGAAATCCATCGCTTTGAATATTAAATTTACACTGAAAAGCAAAATATAAAATGGATAAATCCGGCATGAATGATGACAAAAAAACAGTGGATGTGCATATCCTGCCGTCCACCGGGATGCGGGAAATCCACAGGCAGTATGGCTTGTGGATCATCCGCGGCGGCGCTTCTGGACAAACCCCGCCGGATTCATTTTACCTCTGCAACCGACGTTATTTCCAGTTCTATTCGATCTCCCACATGTATGATGGACAGGGACGTCTCTGGCTGGAACCGGACAACGAACAGGACGTCCGCGCAGGCGACTGTGTCATCATCACCCCCCGGACCGTCAACCGTTACGGCGGGTACGGCGGAAAGTCCTATTTTGAGGATTCGCTCAACTTCTGCGGACCGGTCGCGGACATGCTGATGCGCTGCGGCGTCATCTCCAACGGCGCTTTTCCCATGGGGAAGGTCCGGCGGTTGCTGTCCATCCAGAAATACAGCTCCGACCCGGCGGTCGACGCCCAGATCCGCGCCAACTTCGAATTGCAGAAACTGCTGACGGAAATCTATCTGGAAAAGGTCAGTTCGGTCCGCAGCGAATATCCCCTTCTGGACGAGCTCCTTGAAGAAATCCGGGAACACCCCGAAAAATGGTGGAGCGTGCGGGAAATGGCGGAGATGTGCAATCTCAGCAGCGACCAGATGCGGCGCGTCTTCTTTCAGCGGACAGGCGTCACTCCGAAACTTTACGTGGACCGGTTCAAGCTCAACCTTGCGGCGGAATATCTGGTGGGAAACACCCGCAGCATCGCGGAAGTCGCCGAAAGGTTCGGCTACACCGACCAGTATCATTTCTCCCGGCGCTTCAAGGCGGTCATGGGCATGTCCCCCAAACAGTATCGCATCTCCGTCGGGTCCATCAGCGGCACCCTGAAGACACCTTCCTGACACATTCCCCCAGCGCGGTGTCACCCCCCTTTTCAATGTTCTCCGGAATCCGTCCGGGAAGACTCTCCGGCACACCGGCCACTCCCCCGGTATTTTTCTGAATATCCTCTTGCGAATGAAAAGGTTCCTTCTTGAAATTGGGTAAGGGGCATGTTATATTACGGTTTATCGATCGTTTAAGGACTGATATTATAATGAAACAAACACGGGTGTTCCTCCTCGGCTCCGCATACTCAGCATATACAGGTATCAAATGCCTGGCTCTGCTTATTTCCTGTTTCATTCTTCCGGTTCTTTCGGGAACATGTCCCGACACCGCCGGGAGCGCAATATCCGCC
>CAYWZD010000467.1:0-1772 GCA_964462755.1 uncultured Victivallales bacterium
CTTGATGCAGTGGCGCGTTACCTGTCTATTGACGAACCGAAACCCGCCGACGTTGCAGAAGTGTTTTCAATGGCGCGGATAAACGCAAAAGTAGAAACGGGGAAGAAATGAACGAAAAACAACCATGTTCTCGGAAAGTGGACAAAACAGGTTACATTCGCGAGGAATCATTCTTTCCATTCACCGCTTGTATGTCAACACGGTCCATTCGAGGCCATCCGCGCCCCTCCGACGCAACGCGCGCGCGGAAAGGGGGTATGAGCCAACGGAAACCATCCGCGCCGGAGTTCAGCGAATTCGTATTTTTGTTATGGAATCGATTCTGCCCGATTTTTAAACCAGATACCATCGCAATTTATTAAACGAAGAAAGGCAAAAATCATGCCTTTTTCCACGAATAAAACCACCAAAAACAAGGAGTAATTCACAGTGAAACAGAAGAAAATACAGGAAATCATATCCCCTCAAACCTTCCTGCCAAATGCCGTTTATACGGCCAATGAAACAGCCGTTATTCTGCGACGGAACATCAAAGCAATTCGTTTGCTTTGCAGACGCGGTGAGATTAAATCAAAGTTTTTCGCAGGGGGTTGGCTGATTACCGGCTACTCCATCCGCGCTTTCCTTGAGAATGATTGCGCTCTCGAACCCTCATACGAAAAGGACTCGCAAAAATAGAAAAGCTCCGTGATAAGGGTGGTATACCTTTCGGCAATGCCACTCACGGAGCACAGAAAAGATACAGCATATTGTTGAAAGAGTCAACCCCAAAAGAGAAAAAAGGAATACGAACATGAAAAAAGAACTCAACCAGACCGTCGCCAGCTATACGATGAACGAAGTTTCCGACATAATCGGCTCCAGAGCATTCATCCTGAAAATGATCCGCGCTGGTAAACTGAAAGCGCAGAAAATCAATAACCGATGGATATTCACAAGGGAATCACTTAACACATTTATTACTGAAAATCAGGATGCAGTAATAGATTGTATTTGCCGGTAAAGGAGAGAATGAATCATGGCTTCCACCAAGCCCGCGCCCCCTGAAACCATCACGATTTACGGAAAAACTTATGACCTAAGCGCTATGCCAGAGAACCAACGGCAATTTTTCGACAGCCTTGCGGCGTCCGGACTGGTTCCGACAACCGCCGCACTGGAAGAGATCGAGGCGATCAACTGGAATAGCATTTTCTCGGTTGTTATCGAACCTTTCCAGAAAACAGCCGGAAACGAACCGCAAACCGACAAGGCCGCGAATCCGCCCAGAGATACGAAAAACAGCGGAAACGCGGTCTGGAGCGGTCAGGAATGCAAAAACAAAGGGCTTTTGGCATTAATGCAACATACGGCGGAGCGAAAACGGAAGAAAGCAATCCGGCTTGCCGTGGAAGCCATGATTTATTCAGAGCGTCCATGCCGCCAGAGGGAAGCCCGTGCCAATGGCATTGCCGAACTACTGGCCGAATACGGCAACCGCTTTCCGTCACCCGGCGAGACATCCCGCGATTACCTGGCCTATTTGCGGGAGGAACGCAATCAGCGCAAGCGGTCTGAATGGGTACGGGAATTAACCGCCAACGGTTACGCGGACCGTCCGCAACTCCCCGGAGAAACGCTCAAGGAATACGCGCAGTATTTGAGGAAACGCCGTGCCGAAGTAAACCGCAGGGGGTAAATCACCCTTGACATTTCGCAAGGTTCGGTATATAATAATAACAGCGATAGCGGCTTTTAAGGAGGGCTTCTCCGGGGAATTGGACCCCGACAGA
>CAYWZD010000467.1:1872-3534 GCA_964462755.1 uncultured Victivallales bacterium
AACAGCGATAGCGGCTTTTAAGGAGGGCTTCTCCGGGGAATTGGACCCCGACAGATCGCGACCAATCAGCCGCTTTCTTTTGGTTTATTGAACCGCTGGACGCGCCGGAAGGCTTCTTTGAAGTCCCCTGCCCCTTTTTCTTATCCAGCGGTTCTCTTTTTGTTTTCTGGCTTACTCCTGACGGAACATGACTTCCCGGAAGATGAACTTTGTAACAGGTTTTATACATTCGTTTATGAACGCTGTTTCCTGTTACTTTTCAGTCTGTGGCCCCTGCTGCTGAAATTCCGGATATGCCGTTTTCACAATCCCGTGAATGCTTTGATATGGAGAAGCGATTGCGATACTCCAAATTCGGTTTTTGCGTCATGCTTTTGTGCGTCCAGAATCTCTTTCTTGTAACGAAGGAAACGCATAGCTTCCTCTTGCTGCTGGACCTCAAGGCGTCCCTGCCTCCGAAGTTCCGCACTTTCGAGTTCCTGACGCCCCGCCGTTTCCGCCATCACCGCCAGCGGCGAACCGGCCGCAAGGGCAACCCCGCTTTTTCCGTATCCGGTCATCTGCGCCGAACGCTGGTAACTCTGCTCCGTCCGGAGCCGTTCGTCTGCCTCGTTCACCTGTTCTTGTATGTATTTTGCGTTTCTCTCCGCCGCCTTCTGGTCGTATTCCGAAGCTGAAATTTCCTGATTCAGCGCATCTATACGTTTTTTGTAGCTTCTCGCATTTTCCCACAACCCGAAACCGTTATTCAGGGAACTGGAAGCAAGACTCATGATAGCGCTTGCAATCCCTAATCCCATCCCGCCGCCTCCGCCGCCCCCGGAAGATGAAGCAGCCGAAGCCACACTACTTACAATGGAAGGATTTGACTCAACAGTCGCACTTGCTACACCCGCACTCATTGCACCCATTTTTTACCTCTCTCGTTTAAGTTTGTGTTTGCACATTCAAATTCCTTGCTTTCTATATACTATACTGTTTCCTGATTTGAAATATTTCAGCGGAATAAAAAACCAATTTCAAAAAGGATATAAGTTATTGATTGAAAACATTCAAGAACTATCAAAATAAAACGGTCAGCAGAAAGAAACAGACGGATGCTTCAACCCCTTGACAATCGCCCGGACTGGCGTTATATTCATCCCCGTTGCCGAGCTGAAAGATACCCTTTCAATAGCTTTCATTTGAACTGCTGGACGCGTGGGAACGCTTCTTTGAAGTGCCCCACCCCTTCTTATCCAGCAGTTCTTTTTTCTTTTCGTGGCTTGCATTCCAACAGTCCCCGCGCTATATTCATTTCCGTTGCAAGACTAAAACGCGACCGCCGACCGTTTCAAGGGGAACACCAGCCCCGAGGCGATACAATGAAACTTTTTTTGTGCCTTGATGATTTGCCGTTTCCGTGAAACAAGTAACGGGTGGTGCCGACTTGCAAGGTGTTTAGTCCACCGACCGGGAACGGCTTCTTCATGTCAAGGCAGGGAGACTAACCCATGAAAAAGAGCGTCACCAGCTCGAACCAGACCGCCGAACGCAAGACCGGAACCGTCTACAACACCAGCAACGCCCCGAAAAACGCCGGGAAAGAGGCCGCCAACGAAAAGCCCCCCCGTTCCTTCCTCCAGTGCTACGCATGGAGAGAATGCCCCGCCAGCATCACCG
>CAYWZD010000468.1:0-3522 GCA_964462755.1 uncultured Victivallales bacterium
TTCTGGCGGTCAGCGTCTTGCAGAGGGCTTCCACCGAAGGCGCCCAGGAATCCCCCTTTTCCTTGAGTTCCCGGACGGCGCCTGTCATGTCGGAAAGGCGGCTGTCCGAAACCGGGCGGAAAACAGCGGAGAGCAGGGCGGCTGCCTCTTTGGAAACAGGAACTTTTCCACAGGAAAAAACAACCGGGCTCTTTGAAAGGTCGCCGGTGACGGTCTGGTTCAGAAGCGGTTTTGTTGCGACCGGCACCCCGTTCAGCATTCCGGAAAATGAACGGATTTCGAGGCGGATTCCGGAAGGATTCCCCACCGGATTGACCGCCGTTACGGTCAGGTGCGCGGCAAGGGACACCGAGACCGTCTCCAGCTTGACGGCCGGGTTGTCCGCGCCGGGCATCTGGAACGCATAGCGGGAAGACTGTTCGGAGCGGATGGTGCAATCATATGCCGCGCCCGGCTTCAGCGGACGGTCAAAGACCACTTTCTCCGCGGCGGGAGCGGCGGACAGCAGAGCGAAGAACAGCAGCGGCAGAAGGAGTTTCATTCGAATTCAAAATCGTCCATGGAATCCAGTTCGGCCTTGATGAAGGCGACCAGTTTTTCGAGGGCCTGGGCCCGATGGCTGATGCGGTCCTTGACTTCGGGGCCGAGCTCGCCGAAAGTCTGTTTGTAACCGTCCGGCACGAACACCGGGTCATATCCGAAACCGAAGGAGCCGCGGGGTTCCAGAATGATTTCGCCGTTGACTTCCCCGCGGAAAGTCTTGACGTCGATTCCCCGGTAGGCCAGAGCGATGACGCAGACGAAACGCGCCCGGCGGTTGGTCTGTCCCTTGAGTTCGGAGAGCAGTTTTGCGATACGGTCGGGATCGGTCGCGTTATCGCCCGCATATCTTGCGGAGTAGATTCCGGGCGCGCCGTCGAGGGCGGCCACCTCCAGACCGGAATCGTCGGAGAAGGCGGGCATGTCGGCATAGGCCGAGGCGGTGCGGGCCTTGATCATGGCGTTTTCCTCGAAGGAGGAGCCGGTTTCGGCAATGTCCGGGCATCCCTGAATGTCGTCCAGCGTGAGAATGGTCATTTTTTCCAGAAGCGGGGCGAACGCGGCTTTGAATTCGATCACTTTATGTTTATTGGAAGTGGCGGCCAATATTTTGAGCATATTCCGGTACTCCTTGGGTTATACCTGAATAATGTAGCCTTGTTTTCGGGTTTTGACAAGTTCCGAAGCCACGTTTTCAGTGCGGAAAAATGTTTTTTACCGGAAACTTCTCTTTTTCGCATGGAAAAAATTCCGTTCAACGTGTACATTGTTGAGTTTTTACAAGGAAAGGAGCATGGAATGCGTTTTTTCAATACTCTCGGCAGAAGTTTGCAGGAGTTTCAACCGATTCAGCCAGGAATCGTGAAAATGTATACTTGCGGCCCGACCGTGTACAATTTTGCCCATATCGGGAACTTCCGCGCCTATCTTTTCGAGGACATCCTGCGCAGAACGCTGGAATATTTCGAAAATAAAGTCGTCCAGGTGATGAACCTGACCGACGTCGATGACAAGACCATCCGCGATTCCCGGGCCGCGGGACTCCGCCTTCAGGACTTCACCCGCAAATACAAGGACGCCTTTTTCGAGGATCTGAAAACCTTGCGGATCGAGCCCGCCGAACATTATCCGGAGGCCACCACCCATATTCAGGAAATGATCCTTCTGATCCAGGTGCTTTTCGAAAAAGGGTTCGCATACCAGTCCGAGGACGGCTCGGTTTATTTTTCCATCGACAAGTTCGCCGACTACGGACGCCTTGCCCGGATCGACCGCGAACAGCAGCGCGCCGGGGTCCGCATCAACAGCGACGAATATGAGAAGGACGCCGTGGCGGACTTCGCCCTCTGGAAGGCATGGAGCGACTCCGACGGGGATGTCAAGTGGGACAGTCCGTGGGGGCCGGGGCGTCCGGGATGGCATCTGGAATGCAGCGCCATGAGCATGAAATATCTGGGGAAGACCTTCGACATCCACACTGGCGGCGTGGACAATATGTTTCCGCATCATGAGGACGAGATTGCCCAGAGCGAAGCGGCCAACTCCTGCAAGTTCGTGAACTATTGGCTTCATTGCGAACATCTTACGATTGAAAACAAGAAGATGTCCAAGTCGCTCGGGAATTTCTATACGCTGCGCGACCTGATTGCGAAAGGATATACCGGGGCCGAGATCCGCTGGGCGCTGATCGGAACCCATTACCGTTCCAAGCTGAATTTCAGCATCGACCTCTGCGAACAGGCCCGGAATACGCTCCGGAAGTTCGCCGGATTTTTCCAGCGGCTGCGCTCCCTGAAGAAGGGATCGCTCGGCCGGGAAAAGGCGCTGGAGCTGGCGGGGAATGCGGAAAAGTCCTTTGCGGACGCCATGGGGAACGACCTCGGGATCGCCGAGGCGCTGGCCGCCGTCTTTACGCTGGAACGGGCCGTGAACGCGGCGCTGGCCGCGAACGAATTCGAGTCCGAAGCCGCGGACGTGATTCTGGAACAGTTCCGCCGGTTCGACCGGATTCTCGGGGCGCTGGATGTGGATGCCGCTTCCGCCGAAGAGGTTCCGGGGGAAATCATGGAATTGGCCCGGAAACGTTCCGAAGCGCGCAAAGCACGGGACTTCCGTCTGGCCGATGAAATCCGCGATCAGCTCAAAGCGCAGGGATGGGTTGTGGAAGACACTCCCGGCGGGATCAAGGTAAAAAAGGCGTAAAATCGTCATTTTCTTGCAACAAGGAGGGGTTCTCGGGTTGAATAAACCGCCTGTTGCGTATACATTATAAGAATGATTTTTCCTTTTCATAAAACGATAAAACAAGGATGGTTCCATGGTTATAAGAAGAATGAACACCGTGCTCGTCAAGCACAATAAAATTCTTTTCGGGATTTTCTCTTTCGTTATCATTATTTCATTTGTGTGGTTTTTCACTCCCGGTCTTGACGGCTCGATGTTCTTCGGACAGAACCCGTCCTCCCCGAATGCCGTGGTGGGAACGGTTTTCGGACAGAAGATCAAGGTCAAGGATTTTCAGGAGGCCATGCGTGAACGGATTCTGATCCTGACGGCGATGACCGGTCGGGATTCCTCCCAGTACCGGGACTACATCAGCCAGTCCCTTTTCGAGGAGATGGCCCGGGAAATCGCGGCCCAGAAACTGGGCGTCACCGTGACGAACGCCGAACTCGAAGACTTCATCAGGAACAATTTCGCGCTGTTCAAAGGTCCGGACGGAAAATTCGAACCGGCTCTCTACAAGAAATTTGCGGAAAACGTTCTGGAACCGGACGGATACACGCTGGCGCAGTTCGAAGGCTTTGTCCGTAAGATGCTTGCGGCGGAAAAACTGTCGAAGATGTTTGCCGACGGTGTGGTCGTCACTCCGGGCGAGCTCGACATGATTGCCGAGCTTCAGCTGGAAAAATTCAATGCCCGCAAAGTCACCTTCCCCTTCTCCTCCTTCAAGTCCGCCGCCAAGCCGAAGGAAGAGGAAGT
>CAYWZD010000469.1:0-3521 GCA_964462755.1 uncultured Victivallales bacterium
GCGTCCGAACCGACCGTGAATTTGCAGCCCGCCTTTTTCGCCAGTTCATAAGTTCTCCGGACGGTGTCTCTGGAAAACATCTCGGCATACCGTCCGCAGAAAAGACAGGCCGCATTGATTTCGATTGCCGCATGATTTCCGGCGGCCGCGCCAAAGGCGTCGAAAAGTTCTGCGTCGGAGAGCGACTCGATGATCCGGTCATACTGCCCCATGTCCTTCCCGAGCGGCATCAGTGGGTGGACCAGAATGTCCGCCAGCCCGCTTTCCGCGGCGGAAGTGAAGAACTCCAGCATATGGACCGCAATTCCGCGCGGGGTGTCGTCGGGAGGCTGTTTCACGAAGTCCGTAATATGGAAGTGATCCGTCGCCATAGCCACGAAATCGAGTTGTTCCTTGAAAGCGCGGTCCACGCCGAAAACGCCGGGCGCGATCATTTCCGCCTCCGCCCCGATCAGAACCCGGAGCGGAAAATTTTTCTTCTCCGCCGATTGTTTGAGAGCCAGAATTGCGTCGCCTGTCTGCGGGGCGTAGAAACGGTTCGGAGGAATGGAGGGATTCCGCCATAGATGGTTGCAGATTCCAATTTTCCGGAAACCCTTCTCCATCATCAGGGGAACGATGTTTTCAAGGGTCTGTCTCGGATCGGGGCAGCAGCAGGAAAGGGTGGTGTGAATGTGCATGTCCGCATGAATTTCCATTTTCCGGAGCCTCCTTTACATAAACAGCCCGACTTCCCGGATGCGTTCTTCCGCGTCCGGATATTTTTTCACCAGCTCGGAGGCGGACCCTTCCTTGAAATCCTGATACTCGAAACCCGGGACGACCACCGCCCCGAAGAGCCCCCACGATTTTTCCGAACGGTCCAGAAGCACGGCCGCCTGCCAGGTCCAGGCGGGGACCAGTCCCTGCGGCATTTCCCCCGCGAGAACATCGGGCCCGATGATCCGCTCGCACCAGCTTCCGTCGGGGTACAGCAGCATCTGAAGCGCGGGCGAACCGGCGTGATACATCCAGATTTCATCCGAACGGACTTGATGCCAGCGGGAAACGTCCATTCCTTTCATCAGATAGAGGATGGACGTTCCGGCGTTGCGCTGTTTGGTCGCCTCCGTTTTGACAATCGAGCGGTAGGTCTCCCGGAAATAACCGCCTTCCACATTCAGAGGGGAAAGCCCGAGCGCCTGTATGATTTCTTCCGCTGTATGCATTTCAGTCCTGTTTCTGGGATATTACACTTCAAAACAGTACTATACCCCCCTGAAAACTGAATTCAAGGAAGGTTTTAAAAACGTTTGTGAGTTTTCCATGAAGTGGAAAAAAGGACGCTTCAGCTTCCCGGCGTCCGGACGTGGATGAATATGCTTTCTTTCATGGCAGGCGCTTTTAGGACGCAGTACCCTTCCTGGGGTCGCGGACCATTTCCGACAGCGCTTCCATGGTGAATTTCTGAATTCGTTCCGCCGATTCGTTGTTGTGTCCGTAGTAATAGGAGGAAAGATGATCCGGGCGGACTTCCCGGAGGGTGAGGAGCAGTTCCTTCTCATACGCTTCGAGTTCGGAATCGGGGATCAGGATGTTTTCAATCAGGGCGAAGGTTCCGCCTCCGCCGCGCGCTTCTTCGCATGTACGGTCCCACATCTGCCGGACAGTGGGCTTGACACGCCGCGGCGGTTCGTGAAAGTAGCTCTGGTCACAACAGGTGCCGTCGAACCCGGTGAATTCGATTCCGGGAATCCTGGAACACTGTTTTGTGAAGTCCCGCGATGTGGCGGGCATGTTGAAAATCGTCATGGACAAATCCGGGCGGATCTCTTTTGCCGTGCGGGTCAGACGCGTCAGGTATTCCAGCATGCTCGAGAACATGTTTTCACGGGTCGGCATATGTCCGTATTTCCGGAGCGTGTCCGGATGAAGACTGATTGTATCCGTGCCTTTCGGTTCATCCCAGATGATGCCGTCGATCTCGAAGGACCCGACGAGCTTCCGGATGAATTCCTCCGAGAACTCCAGGAATGCGGGCGATTCGAGACATCCGAGGAGGGGATGCCCCGGAACTTGACATTCCGGATGCTGGGTCAGCCAGTATCCCGGCATGAGCGGAGCCCCTGCGAACCGTCCGCCGAACCGGCTCGGAATGACAAAAACCTTCAGTCCGTGCTTGTGTGCCAGATTCACCTGCTGTTCAAATGTCCGCATGGAGTAAACCGCTTCGCTCTCGCAGAAGGACAAGTCCACGGCATCGAATCCGGTTTCACGCATATCCGCAAAAACCCGTTCCCAGTGCGACGGGATCACCGTCCAGTTTCCATAGCTCAGACAATACGCCGAAAGAATCATTTTTTCTCTCTTTTCATTTTCTTGCAAAACGAGGTTGCAATCTTTTTCTCCGATTTTATATTACTTTAATAAGAAAATAAGCAGATTGCAACTCTCTCCGCATGGACTTTTTTTTCAAATCATGTTACAAATCTGCTCATATCAGGGAAAAATCATGATTATCTGGTTGGATCACATCCATCGCATGAATTCACGGATCGAACCCGTGCACCGGATCGGATTCCTGAAAAAAAAAGACTATCCAGTCGACCGGACTTTCGACCATCTGGCGTTTTCTTGTATTCTGGGCGGGAAAATCAGGGTCGAACTGCACGATGGCGAAGGGAAAATCCTCCTTCGGAAGCCCTGCTGCCTTCTGGCTCTGCCCGGGCAGAACCGCAAACTGATTCCGCACATTCCTTTTGACGAATTTTATTTTGTGTTTGAGCAGCAGTCCGTTCCATTTCTCTTTCATGATTTCCTTCCCCGTTTTCCGCCTCATCAGATGATTCCAATGGAAAAAGTTCCGTTTGTGGACGGTTACATTCACCTGATGCGGAAACTGCTTCGGGAAAGACTTTCCGAAAGCCTGTGTTCACAGCTGGATCATCTGGCCCACGCCGTTCTGGAATCCACATATTGGAGCAATTCCGGTGAAGTGCCCGGCGGACATGAATTGAGGCTGACCGCGCTGGAGGATTACATTCATCGGAACTACCATAAGGATCTGGATATGGAGGAACTGTCGCGGAAATTCGGTATGAGCTATGCGACTTTCCGGCGGCTGTGGGCGTTGCGACACAAGCACCCGCCGCATAAAGAAATTCTCCGGCTCCGGAACCGCGAGGCAAAAGAACTCCTGAAAGACCCGGGGCTCCCTGTCGGGAAAGTGGCTGAACTGGTCGGCTACGGGGATGCCCGATATTTTTCGCGTTTCTTCCGTGCGCAGAACCGCATGACTCCCGGTGAATTCCGCACCCGGGAACTGGCGAAGAATCCGTCTCCTGCCCAGCTATGAACGGAGGGAAACCAGTTCAACGTCCCTCGGACAGCCCGCTGCTTTCATTCAAAATTTATGGAGAAAGAATATTCTTCCCGCTGTAATTTTCACGAGATGTTTTTCCGAAACCTTGTCAGAGAGGAAAAAGGTTCCGGAAAAACATCTCGTGAAAATTACAGCGGGAAGAATATTCTAGAGATGTTTT
>CAYWZD010000470.1:0-3518 GCA_964462755.1 uncultured Victivallales bacterium
CGTGGTATAAAAAGACGGGAATTGGAGTTTGGAAAGTTTCCGGGAACGGTTCCAGGCGGAGGTGGGGGTTCCGTTGTAGTAGCCGTTCTCCTGGTTCGGACGGTAGTAGATGCTGGAGCCTGAATAGTTATATGGATAGGTTTTAGAATAAACAGGAACGGAAGTCGTCTGGATTGAAGGACAGAAAAAGACCTTTCCAGAACCGCCGAGCCTCAGTTTGAGGTAATCTCCGATCATATAAGGAAGCTGATTGAATGTCGCGGCGGGGTTATTGTCCACGTAAGGCATCTGGCCTTTTGCATCGTCGGCGTAAAGAACCAGTCCCAGGCCGATCTGTTTGTTGTTTGAAACACAGTTGATCTGACGGGCCATCTCGCGTGCCTTGTTCAGTGCGGGGAGCAGCATTCCGGCCAGAATTGCGATGATCGCGATCACGACCAGAAGCTCGATCAGTGTGAAATGCTGTCTGTAATTCATTTCTTTCCTCCGTATTTTGTATTTTTCGCGGTTGATTCTCGTATGATGAGCTCTCCGATAAAGAGATTCGGTGCTGATTCATTGCCTGTCCTGATCAGATTCAGAATCCGCTGGAAAACACAGCGGCCTGTTTCGTAATATGGTTCACTGACTGTTGTCAACGGCGGAGAAGATAAATAAGACGCGGAAATATTGCCGAAGCCAGCCACTGAAAAGGTCTCCGGCACAAAAAGTCTGCGTTTGTACAATCCGTTCAACAGATACATTGCAAGTGGGTCGTTTACGCAGAATACAGCATCCGGTTGTGATTCAATGATCCGGGCGATGACCAAGTCCTGTTCCTTCATATTGGAAGGCGGCGTCTTGAAAACAAGCGGTTCCAGGCGGTATCTGGACATCACCTGGCAATATCCTTCAATTCGCTGCTCCGGAATGCTGCCGTCCATCCCGAAACAGATAATCTTGCGATGTCCAAGGGTGGCAAGATGTTCCACGGCGAGTTCGGCCGACTTGACCTGATCGAAGGACATGCGCCCGGTATTATGCTTCAGTCCGATCGATGGAATCCCCATGTTGAAAAACTTCGGATCGATTTCACGGATTACTTTATCTGACAAATCACAGGCAAAAACACCTTCGGCGCGGTATTTCAACGCGGTCATGAGCGCTCTGTTGACATCGCCTTCCAGCGGAATCAACTCAATCAGGTATCCATATTTTGCGGCTTCTTCCACACATCCCCGGACGACCGGCATCATGATTTCATGGAATTCGGATATGACTGCAATCACGCGGCTTTTTCCGGTCACGACCGACTGTACCAGCTCATTTTTTATGTAACCGAGGGAATCCGCTGTGGACAAAACACGGTTTACCACCTCCTCGGAGATCTTCATATCCTGCTTGTAGCGCCCGTTCAGCACAAAGGATACGGTCGTCCGGCTGACGCCCGCCTTGTTCGCGATTTCTTTCATGCTGATCATGGATGTCTCCGTTATTAACCTAGGTTAGTTAATATTATAAGCGCTTTTTCCCTCTTTGCAAGGGACAAAACAGAAATTTTTTTTATTTTTCCCGAATCCATACCGACATGGCCCCTTCCTTCCGATTGGCCCAGAACGCATATGGGATGGCGGTGAAGCCGACCGTTTCGCAGTTTTTTTTCTCTGTATAATATAAAGCATCGTTTCCGGGAACTCCGAGGCATTCGGCCATCCCCGCAATGGCGACAATGCCATCCATATCCCCGATCCGCATTCGCTTCAACCCGAAATCCTGTCCGGCAGGAACCGCAAGACGTGAAGGAATCACGCCGTTGTCGCATTCTTCCAGACAATAGATAACGGGGCCGCGCTTGAGTGCGATCCGTCCCGCGTTGTTATAGACTTTCGGATTGCACCGGAGCGTCTCGACCGGCATCGGAAGGGTGTATTCCAGAACTTCTCCGGACTTCCATTCGCGGTTGAGAAGCCGATAGCCGAGCTCGCTTTTTCCGGAGACGTTTTTTCCGTCGAGGTTTACTTCCAATGTGTCCGGCATCCTGATTCCGAGCGTGAAACGTCCTCCGCGAAGGATCGTGATTTTGACCTTGCCGTCCCACGGATAATTACCTTCGATTTTCAGCGCGCCGGACGGGAGATCCGCCGTGGATGCCGCCGGAATGTGAATCCGGATTTCTCCGTCCGTCCAGGAGTGGAAGAAGCGCGCCAGACCCGAAAGGAAACGGCAGTAGCTGGTCGGACAGCAGGAAGTGTTGAACCAGCGGCTCCGTCGCCGCTGGATGTGCCCGAACTCATACATCGAGGGGCCGGCTTCCAGCGGATTGGAGTAGAAAAATTCGTCGCCGTTTATGGAAAGTCCACTCAAAGCACCGTTATAAAGAGCGCGTTCCATGACCTCCGCATAACGGGCATCTCCGGTGAGATTCAGCATGCGCGAAGCGAAATTGACCAGTCCCATCGACGCACAGCTTTCCGCGTAGCCATATTGGTTCGGAAGGTCGAAATCGTTCGTAAAGGTTTCACCGGCGGGACCCGAGCCGATTCCTCCGGTCACATACATCCGGCGTCCGGTCATGCTTTCGAAGAGACGTTCGCAGACTTCCATGAGTTCACTATCACCGGTTTCGGCGGCGACCTCGGCCGCGCCCCGATAGAGGTAGACGGCGCGCACGGCGTGTCCCGAGGCTTCGGTCATTTCGCGCAGAGGACGGTCCGCCTGAAGATTCAGCAGATTTACATTCGGATTTTCCGCATGAAAATAAGCGGGCCGCGTTCCTCTTTCATCGATGAAATACCGGGCCAGTTCCAGATGTTTTTCGTTCCGGGTAACCCGATAGAGCCGGACCAGCGCCAGTTCCAGTTCCGGATGCCCCGGATACCCGCGTTTTTGTCCGGGACCGCGCCCGAAAACCGTTGCGATGAGATCGACATAGCGACAGAGGGCGTCCAGCAGTTTCCGTTTCCCCGTAGCCTCGAAGTAAGCGACGGCGGCCTCGATGAGATGTCCGGCGCAATAGAGCTCGTGTCCGTCATACAGACGGGTCCAGCGCTCCTCCGGTTGAACCACCGTGAAGTAGACGTTCAGATAACCGTCAGGTTCCTGCGCGGAAACGATGTCGTCAATCAAACGGTCCGCCTCCGCTTCCAGCGCGGAGTCCCGCTCGACGGCAAGCAGATTTGCCATGCCTTCCAGCACTTTGGCGACATCCGAATCCCAATACATGTGCGGCTGGTTTTGCATGTCCGGTTTCCAGAGTCGTTTGAAAGAGTCCCAGCGTCCGGTTTCGCGGCAGCGGGCCATGGCGGACGGCACGGTCACCGAGCGGTTCCTTTCGATCCGGGGAGTAAAAAACGGATCGGAAAAACGGATGCTTTTGAGTTCGGGCGTGTTCCATGTTTTCATTTCAGGTCGGTCCCCTCCAGAACGGGAATGCCTCCATTGTGCTTGAGATATTCGGATTTCAAAATGCACTCCCGGAGAGCCTCCCAGGCCATCTTCGGACGCCGGTATTCGTCGCAGACGCCCTTGTCGTTGAACCC
>CAYWZD010000471.1:0-3517 GCA_964462755.1 uncultured Victivallales bacterium
TCCGGCGCCGCGGATCAGTCCATTCCGGGCAGATTCTGCGGAGTATTGCCTTCCCGGATGGAGCGGCTTCCCGCCAATGCGGCAGCGACCGCATACCGGGCGTCAACCGCCGTCACAAACGGGGCTGCGTCCATCCTGACATAATCCAGAAAATTGTTTACGGTCAGGTCTTCCGCGTCTTCAACGACCGTTTTCATCGGGGGCGGCGTCTCTTCCGTGTAACATTCGGTTGCCCCGTGAACATTGCTCCAGATGCGGAAGGTGGTCCTGCCGTAATTGCTTCCGGTGTTTTCAATGCGTCCCAAGGTGCCGATGACCGTATAATTGCGTTCTTCGTCCGGGGAAAAATGACATTGCAGATAAGTCGCCTGAACCCCGTTTTCAAGCTGCATCAGGATCATGTTGTGATCCTCCTGAAATTCGAGTTCGGGATGCTGTGCCGGATCAACGCGTCCGCTTTCATCGAATGCGGAACCGAAACCCATGCCCGCGACGGTTTTGGAATACGCTCCGCCGAGCCAATGGATTGCATCGATGTCGTGCGACCCTTTGTGCAAGAGCAGGCCGTGGCTGTATCGTGGACTGGAATAGCGGCGGAAGAAATCATCGGAATGGAAGCCGCGTCCCACAAAATGGCGGCACCAGATGTCTTTCACTTCGCCGATGACGCCCGAATCGATCCGTTCTTTCAGCCCCGAAAGAAATGCGAATTTGCGCAGATTGTGTCCGATGAAAAATTTGGCACCGGCCTCCTTTGCGAACTTGCACAAGCGGTCGCAGCCTTCCAGGGTCGTCGCCATCGGCTTTTCCATGAACACGGCTTTTCCGGTCGCCAGCGCGTCCAATGCCATCGATTCGTGAAATTGAATCGGGGTTGAAATCAGGACCGCGTCAATTTCCCTCATCGCGAGCAATGCCCGGTAATCTTTGAAAACAGTCGCCTCCGGAAAATTCTGTTTGAATTCTGCAAGTGCGGCCTCATTCACATCGGAACCGGCTATGATCGTGATATTTTTCTCCGGCTGATGCGCACGGAATGCGTTTTTTCCGCGTCCGCCGCAGCCGATGATTCCGATTTTCAATGCTTTCATCGCAGCAGTTCCTTTCCAAGATAGACCGGCTCGGTGCGGCCGCTCTTCGTCGAACGGTCGGCCGCCTCGACAAGGGCCATGATTTCAATGGAATCCTCAAGCAGGACCCCTTCGCTTTCGCCGCGGAAAAAGCGCACACACTCCCGCAGAAGTTCGACATAAAACCGGTGCCCGGGCATATTGGCAAACGAATAATGTTCGCCATCCGCCGCATGAAGGATCCCGCCGTATTTCCAGGTGTGGCGGATGAACTCGATCGTACCGCGGCGGCCGTCCCGATAGGCCACATGGCAAAGTGCGCCGTCCGGATCGGGCATCATTGTAACCGCAACCGCGCCGCGGCCCATCAGCCGTTCCAGAATTTCAAAACAGTGGACGGAATACCAGACGATCGATGAACCTGCCGGAGCATCGCCGAGCGCACCGTAGACAAAAGCTCCTTTCGGGTTCGGATATTTCTCCGCCAGAGGGGTGATTCCGGGATCGAAACGCAGAGCCGACGCGGTAAAATAACGCAGGTTGTTTTTTCGTGCGATATCGATCATTTCGTGCGTGTGTTCCATCGTGTCGGCAAACGGTTTGTCCACGTAAACAGACTTGCCCGGCCCGGCACATTTCCGGAAATATTCAAGGTGTGCGGAAGGATCGTCCACGGTCAGCAGAATGACGTCGCAGTCCGTCACGGCCTCCTCGAAATCTTCAGTGACGATCACACCTTGCGATTCCAGATATTTCTGGCGTTCGTTCATTCCTTCCTCGCTTTGAAACGGGGTCTTGAAACGCAGGCACCGCGTGACCGTGACGCCGTCTACATGATCCGTCTCCGGAACCGCCGGATCCTGAAAGAGCTTTGTAAAATTCACTGCGTGCGAGGTGTCCAATCCGATCAGTGCGGCTTTCAGCTTTTTTCCCATGACGACTCCTTTTTGATTTTTGGTGGATGCGGTGTATATTATACAGCAATTCATTCTTTTTGTAAATAGACAAAGCCTTCAATCAGGTGGACAAAACTTTTATGATGACTATTCTGAAACCGTATCTTTGCGGGACGCGGATTCCCCACAAGCCGGATTTCACGATCGACCGTCCGCACGATCCTTACGGGACGAATCTTATTTTTTCCTTCCGTTCGCCCGGAATCATTTTTACCAAAAACGGGCTGGAAACGGCCTCCGCCGGAGACTGCATCATACACAGTCCCGGTTTTTATCAGTATCACACCGGAATTCCGGGCGCGGAAAAGGGATATGAGAATGATTTTCTGCATGTCAATCCGGCGGTTGTCGCGCCGCTGATGCGCAAACTCAAACTGCCGTATGACACCCTTCTTCATACGGCGTGTCCGGATATCCTTACCCCGTTCATCATTGAATTGCAAACAGAGCTTCTTACGGCGGACGCCTACACGGAAAAGATTCTGCTCAACATTCTCGAGCGGATGTTTCTCAATATTGCCCGGGGCAGACAAACACTCGAAAAAAACAAGTCCGTCATCTCCCCTGCGGAACGGCGGTATTTTCAGGATTTCTGCCGGATCCGGGAACAGCTCCGCAGGGATTTTCTGAAGGATTTCACGCTCGAATCGCTGGCGCGGAAAATTCATTTGAGTCCGGAGCGCTTTGCTGTTTTATACAGGAAATTTTTTGATGCCACCCCGTATAATGAACTGATCGAGGCGAGGATTGCGCACGCCAAACGGCTTCTGGCGTCTTCCAATATGGATGTGAAAGAGATTGCCTTGCTCTGTTCATGGAAAGACGTTCATTATTTTGCACGGATCTTCCGGAAAAAAACCGGACTGACGCCCAGCGGGTTCCGCAACAGAACGAATGAAATGAAGGGGCATTCGGTTTCGCCTTCAAACCGGTAAATCTCCTGCGGGCTTTCCTTCGGCTTCCGTTTGAGCTTTGCGCGCCCCAAGGGACGCCTTTCTGGCAGGTTTCGGCGGGCGAAACCTTTTATTTTTTCATGAAGATGATATTCCGGTAAAGAGGGATTCCATGAAATACCCCGTTTGCCAGAGAAATCGAAGTGTTTTCCCCTTTGGACGCATCCTTGAGGACACGTGTGCGCGCCACATTGGCTTTCCATATCTCTCCGGGATTGGAACAGGGCCGTCTCCGTGCCTTTCTTTTCAGTTACGTGACATGCTTGACCGACGGAGCGGCGACCTGTTGCCTCTCGGCGGATACAAAGGATACGATCTAGGTTGAGAATCAGTGCACAAATCAAGTGGTACGATCTTTCATGCGGAAACTTTTGCCTTCAATGGTGACGACTTCACTATGGTGTAACAGTCGATCCAGAATGGCCGCGGTTACGACCGGGTCGTTATGAAAGATTTCGACCCGGTTTTTGAACGCACGGTTACCTCATGGAAACAGAAACGGATCATTCCAGTTCGAGAACACAGACGTCTCCATATT
>CAYWZD010000472.1:0-3515 GCA_964462755.1 uncultured Victivallales bacterium
CGGACGGAACAAACGGAATCACATTCAGAAATTTCATTTATTTCTCTTTCATGGTAAAATCATCGAACCAGGTGACCGATCCAGGGCCACCGCCCCCCAGCGTGACCAGCAGTTTGTCGCATTCCGCCCATTTTCCCTGAGCCGGCACCGTAAAATCCAGCTTCAGAAGGGTCCAGTCCTTTCCTCCCGGAACAGAAGCCGACACCGGAGGAAGTCCGAGAAACTTTCCGTCCTTCTGCCCCTGTATGGAAAGAGTGACATGGTTTCCCTTTTCCTGACGGCCCCAGACGCTCATTTCGTAACTTTTTCCGGACACAACCGGAAATGCCTTCAGGAAACATCCCGAACCGGAACTGTTTCCAACAATTTTCATTGAAGGCGGAGCGGCATGTCCAACCTTGAAATCCGCGCTGAAATCCGAGTCGGAATTCTCCGGACGCCAGTTTCCCCAGCGGACAGTCAAATCATCCGTCACGGGATAAAAGCCGCGCGGCGGAAACGCAACGATGCGGAATGAACGTTTCGGCACTTTGATCTTGAACTTGCCGTCGACAACCGTGACATCCGCCCCGGCGTATTCCTCGTATGCCTTGTATGAACCACCCTTGATTCCGGAAATATCGATCTCGGCCTCGTGGGAGCGGATATCCTTGTTGGACAGGAAAAGCACGGTATTTCCGCCCGGACACTCATACCATGTGACCCTAACATCGGGATTCGAACTTTTCACGATCTTATCCTCATAATAGAGGTGACACTTTGTTTCCTTTTTGTCGACCCCGTATTTTCCGAGGATGTCCCAGAGATTCCGGAAGACAGCCCCCTTCGCCCACAGAAGGCTCGAATCGACGTCATGGAGCTGGAGCATCGCGATCATGGCCTCGGTGGTTTTGTCATTGACATGTTTCCCCTTTTCGGCATACCAGAGAGCCGGGAGAAAAACGACCCCGATTCCGAGAACGTCGCGGTTGTATTCGCTCTGCCAGATATCGTCCGGGACCTCGTCCGTATAACACCAGATGTTCCGCTGAACGGCGGCAGAATGCTGTTCGCCCGGGAACCAGTAATCCGCCATGCCGCACTGGAACGGGAAGAACGAACGCTGGCCATGACACATTACGGTGCGTCCGTAACGGTGCGCGAGTGCAACCGTGCGCTGAATGAGTTTGCGTTTCGTGAGCATTTCGTTGGTGAAAATATCGCGTCCAAACTTGTCCTTGAAACGGCATCCGTGCAGGGCGTTCCGGCAGACGGAAGAGCCGCAATGGTCGTAATAAATCTGGAAAATCCGGTCGCCGTATGGATGCTTGTAGATTTTGAGCTGATTATTGAGAATGTAGTCGGGAAATGCCGTGGCATTGCAGAAGAGCAGCAGCGTATTGTACACCCGTTCATATTTTCCGTTTCCGAGCGGTTTCGACCAGGGCATCTGACAGACCGCGCCGCGCGGAAGGCTCCAGTATTTTCCGAAATATTTCACCATTTCGTTTTCATCGGTAAGCGCATTGGCCAAACCGTAGACCGAACCCGATCCCGGGCGGCGGGTCTTCATGCGGACCTCAAAATCGGTGGGGTGCGGTTCATACGTGCCGACTCCGTTAAAGCCGCCATCGCCGCCCCCGTGGACCAGCCCGATCCGGTCATCGAAACGCAAGACGCGGTTCTGTTCCGGCAGAGGCCGCGTGGGGGTCGCGATAAAGAGCGCTTCATACGGGACAGCGTCAGGCATCTTCACTTTCTTCTGAACCATCACGACGGAACATTTTCCCGTCTCGCGGTCGGCAAAGAAAACGGGCTTGTCGGCATCGTAGATCCAGTTCGCATCATGCTGATACGAGTAGGCAAATCCGCCGACCTTCGGGGAAACGAGCCAGAGCATTTCCGCATCCGTCTCGAAACAGTAGGAAAACTTCTGCTTCTTCGGACTCTGAAGCGTAGGTGTCATGAGGAATTTCCGGAATTCGGGCGCGACCTGCCATTCGAGGCACATTCCGCTGATTTCCGGTCGTCCATTGATGGTCCAGTCGAACCGGATCATGCCGTCATATTCAACGGTTGTCCGGTAAGCGATCGAAAAGCCTTTCGACTTCCCTGTCCCGGTGAACGTCACGGTCCGGTTCGTGCGGGAGGTTTTCCCGGCGTTCCAGACGATCGGATCGTTTTCAATCACCAATTTCGGCGCCGAAATAAACAGTTCCTTTCCCTTGACCTGGATTGATTCTGGAAGCGGCCCGGAACCAAACCGATAGACACGGTTCCAGAGGGTCACAATCCGTCCGTTCACCGCGAAATCTTTCCACAGTTTCGGAACTTCATCTTCATCGCCAAGCCCATTGTATGCGAAGGAAAGGTCGGGACGGTGTATTTTCGTCAAAACTTTGTGTTTGCTGTCGATAGAAGTTTCGAGAAGATAGTCTCCGGACGTATCGATCCCGGTGAAGAGACGGCATTCGCTGTTTTTGGAAAAGGTCCACGCGCCGCTTTTCGTTTTTCCGCCGGGCATGAAGAATTGATAGTCAACGACAAGTTTCCCTGCCTTGAGGCGGGAGCCAAGGGACTCAGGAAGCGCGGTGAAGTCGAACTCGGCCTCCAGTTTGTCGAGTTTCTCATGAACGCCGGTATCGACTCCATTGAGCCGCACCTCGTAGTCCTGAATCACGGCGGCGGACTTGTCCTTCAACAGACGGGCATACATGTTCTTGACTTCGACGGAAGTCAACGCGCGGGAATATAGCTTGAAATCATCGATGCAGGTGCCCCATTGATGCTTGTCCTCGTAGAAGGAACTCTTGATGCCGATGAAACCGGAGCGGGTCGTGAAGTCATTGGTCTTCGAATGTTTCGGAGGGAGAGCTCCGGAAAGAATGAGGTTGCCGTTCAGATAAATGGACATCTGCCCGTTTCCCCACGTCGCGACGATATTGAACCATTCGTTCTGTTTGATTCCCTTCATGGAAGCGTTGACGCGCCCGACATTGCCGTAGGTATGCGGCGGCTCGGTGCTCCGCCAGTCGAAATAAATATTGCTGTCATACTGATAGAGACGGAGGTCGATCATGCGCTTGCCTTTGTCGGCATTTTTCATGGTATCGACATCAGGCGTATTGCCCTCCCCGAGAGACGGGTCTTCGCTGAAGACAAGCTGGGCCAAGGCAATATTCCCGCGCTGTTTTCCATCCGTCCGGTCCGTTCCGGGGGCATAGTCCGTCCCCTTGATCCAGAGGGACAGCGATCCCTGCCGTGGAGAGGCATTGCCGAGGATGTCGAACCGGAGATTTTCTCCTTTGACCGGCTGGAAAGACTGGGCTCCGTCGAAGCCGACATTCATCCGGAGCATGAGGTTGGTGTCTTTCATCGTGCGGGAAATCTTCGCCCCCTTCGCCAAATCGGCGTTGACGGCGCTGGTGTCGAACGTGACAGCGAACGATAAATCCTTGTCTTTGAGTTTTTCGGCAGTGGACAGTTTTTCGAATTTCTGCGCATGGACGCCCAGCGTCAGGAGGCAGAAAAACAGT
>CAYWZD010000473.1:0-3507 GCA_964462755.1 uncultured Victivallales bacterium
CGGAGTCCGTGCAGAATCAGGAGTCCGACGAGAATGAACGTCATCTCCAGAATGGTCAGACAATAGCCGTAAAAAATTTCCACCGTCGTTTTCCCCTTGTTTCAGCAGGCCGTCCGGCCGCTTCTCACTCCTGAAAATATTTCCGGAGAAGGGAAGCCCTTACCGCGTCCCGCTCTTCCTGTTCGAGTTCCCTGCCGGAATATTTCTGAAGGTGCGCGCTCTGGACCAGCAGGAACAGCTCATTGACCGTATGAATACCGACCGTCTTGAACATTTTCATATCCACCCCGAGACGGAGGGCGGAAAGGGCGTTCAGCGATTCCTCCCCTGTGATGAGGTAGGCGTGCTTCAGGAGTCCGTAGGCGCGTCCGACATGATCCAGCAGGAAATCGCGCTTGTTGGAAAGCAGAAGCATCCTCGCCTTCTTCTCATGTGCGATGATCTGAGAGATCACCGCACAGATCCGGTCGATGATCTGGGCTTCGCTCTCGCCCAGGGAACTCTGGTTGGAAATCTGGTAGAGGTTTCCGAGCGTCTGGCTACCCTCCCCGTAGAATCCGCGCGCGGCCAGCCCCAGTTTCGCAACCCCCTGAAGGACCGCCTGAATCTGGCCGGAAAGGACCAGTCCCGGCAGATGGAGCATCACCGAAGCCCTCATGCCGGTTCCGAGATTCGTGGGGCAGGCCGTCAGATAGCCGTATTGCGAATCGAATGCGAAAGGGATATGGGCGGAAAGGAGGTCGTCGAAACGGTCGATCCGGCTCCAGAGCTCCTTAAGCTGGAATCCCGGCGCGAGCACCTGAATCCGGAGGTGGTCTTCCTCGTTGACCATCACGAAAGTCCCCTGTTCACGGTTGGTCACCAGAGCGGCGCCGTGCCGGGGATTCATGAATTCCCGGCTGATCAGATGGCGTTCCAGAAGAAAACGGCGGTCCAGCTGGGAAAGGGCGTCCACTTCGAACTCGCAGACGCGGAACGATTCCGCGGCGGAGACGTTGCGGATGCACTCCAGAACCTCGCCGCGGATACGGCGCAGCATATCGTCGTCCGCCCGGATCGGGAATGGTTCTCCGGCCAGATTCCGGGCAAAACGGATCCGCGAACTGATGGCGATATCGTCCTCCGGGCCGCTGTCGGTGATCCAGCAAACCTTCTGGCGAAAAAGCTGATTGATCTGTTCTTCCTGCGTCATTTCTTCTCATTCTCTTCGAGTTTCAAGGTCAGGGACTGGATCTTGTCCCGGATCAGGGCCGCCTGTTCGTATTCCTCGTTCTTGACCCGGAGCGCCAGTTCCTTCCGCAATTCCGCAAGCTCATGGCGAAGGGACGCGATCTCCCGCGAAGGCCGGGAATCCGTGGAGGAACAGGGGGTCTTCCCCTCATGGGTACAGCCCCGGTGCATATTCTTCAGGACTCCGGAAAGCAGTGCGGAGAAGGTCTTGTAGCAGTCGGGACACCCCAGATAACCGGTTTTCCGGAAACGTTCCATGTCCCAGCCGCAGAGCGGACAGACCATGGTTTTTCCGGTGGCCGAGGCATCCTGCCCGACCGTGGCCGCCACTTTGTCGGCAAGGTCGAAAAGCATCTCCGCGAGATTGAAACTCTGAAGTTCCGGTTCCGTCTCGGCCTTTTTCGCCGCACAGGCGGCACAGAGATGAAACGTCTTTTCCTGTCCGTCCACGATCTGCTGGACATGAATGGTGGCTTCGTTCTTATTGCAGTTCTGGCAAAGCATTGTAACCTCCCTGCCGGGGATTCGCCCCGCTTAAAATGAAACGTTCACATCTCCCGAAACCAAATGCGGCGGAGGAACGATCGTGCATCCGCCGGAGGTTCCCCAGTCGCGATCCCAGGTATTCAGCATCAGGGGATTTGTGGGAGCTCCCCAGGGATTGATATCCACAATCAGAATCTTGCCGCCGGAAGTGAAATAGACATCCACCGCCGCGTCTTTCACGGGCAGCTGTCCGCTCACATCATCGATGAAGTCGGCCGCCTGGGCCCAGTAGTAGTCGAGGCGTCCCTGAAGACGACGGAAATGACGGATCAGCCAGTACTGGCTCATGGCCGCCAGACGTCCGTTCTTCACAAAAAGCCGGAACTCCCGGGCCTGCTGCATCCGGCGGAACGGGCGCACGCAAATACAGCAGACATTTCCTGCCAGAGCCGCCTCGCGCACCTTTTTGCTCTCCCGCAGAATCCGCCAGGCGCTTTCGGCCGAAACCACCGCGCCGCGCTTCAGAAGAAACCGTTCCGTATCGGTCGGAGAAACCGTGTCGACGGAAATGAAACGCGATCCCGTAAACTGCTTGAGCGCGGACTGAAGCCTCGGAAGAAGGCCGGCGACCACTTTCGCATCCGGCTCTTCCGCAAGCAGAGCCTGTTTTTCCGATTCCTCCAGCAGAACGAACGCCGCCGGAAAACTGTGCTCGGTCAGCTTCGGATACCAGTTCTGTATTTTATAGCCGCTCAGGACATCAATATCGGACCCGCTCATGCAATCACCTCGTGTTTCATTATAAATCGTCTTCGAAATGTGTGTCGCGCGGAGGATTCAGGGAGTTGCGAATCTTCCGGAAGACCGCGATATAATAAACAAAAAACGCTATGAAAAAGACCAGCTGCGGAGAAAGAACCGGGATCATGAAAAATGAATACAGCGAAGCGATCAGCAGCGCCGGAAACGAGGTATAGATCAGAACCACCAGAATCTTTGGAAAGGCCAATTTCCGTTCATCCATGCCGCTCCAGAAATACTGCATCACGCTGAAAAAGGCAATGATCACGCCTCCCAGCCCGAAAATCCCGACAAAAGAAACGCCGAATATGACGAGCCAGAGCGCCGCGATCAGCTGGGCGGACAATCCCGCCGCCGTCTCCACATGTTCCGGGAAAAGAAGGGTCTCTCCCTTTTTCTGGGTAAAGTGTTTCTCCGCATATGCCCTCAGTTCCCTGGCGGACAACCCGACCTGAATCTTCTCGTCTTTCGCCTGACGGATATCCATGGCTATCGGAAACACGATAAAAGCACCTTTTCCGGTATCCGCATAGTTTTCCCCCCAGAACAGGAACCCGCGGTCCAGGGCGAGAACTCCGAACGGAGTGTTCCACTTGCCGATGTCCTCTTCCTTCAGGGTATTCCCGGGGCAGTAGTCGAAACGGAGCTTTTCATCCAGAAGATAGCTTTTCTTTTCCAGAGGGGTCTTCAGGGTGCGGATGCCCTCTGTCGGGGAGAAGTTGAGACCGCCGATCTGTTCGAAAAGATTGCCGCAGACGTTCCGGATGGTCGGTGCGAAAATGCAGGAATGGCCCGTCGCCAGAATCAGGCAGAGAAGAAGGACCAGAAGAAAAAAATGAAAGAACGCCCGCAGAAAACGGCGTTCCATCAGCTGAATGAAAACGGTCGTTCCCGAACAGACCTGATAAACGGTTGTGAAAAACCCCATTCTCAAACAATCCTTTTGATTTGATACCCTTTTGAGCCGGATTTTTTGATGATTTTCTTCAA
>CAYWZD010000474.1:0-3507 GCA_964462755.1 uncultured Victivallales bacterium
TGAAAACGATGATTCTTGGCGGTACATTGGAAGAACCCGTCTGGAGCAATCTTCCCTATGGGTTCGAGTCACCGAAGAAATAATTCCGCAACTGTAATTCAACGGTTGTCCGATTTTGCAAAAACCCGGTCGGCCATGTCCAGATAGTGCTGCCAGTCCTCCTGCAGCAGATCGTGGTTTCCGGAACGCAGATAATAACTGACGTCCGTTCCAACCGGAGTTGCCGGTCCCGGAGGGGCTGCTTCCGTGAGAGGCTGTCTGCCGAAAAGTTTGTATACTTCGCCCGCGTAATAGGCGGAAAGGTATTCCCCTTTCGGATCGGCCCACTGATCTTCCGTGGCGCTGTGAACGGCAACGCTTCGGGGGGCGACCAGCGCGATCAATTCATGCTGGTCCAGCGGGAGGGCATCGACATTGTTGACTCTGGCTTCCAGCGTGTCGGTGAACCACCATCTCCCGACGGTGTGCTTGTAATACATCGAAAACAGCGTTTCCCCATAGAGCCTCCGGCTGAGAGCCGCCCCGCCGCATCCCGAATCATTGATACAGACCAGTTTGAAACGCTCATCCTGCGCTCCGGCCCAGAGGGAGGATTTTCCGAGACGGGAATGTCCGATGACGGCAGCTTTCTGGGGATCGATTTCCGGAACTGTTTCCAGACAGTCGAGCATGCGGGAGAATCCCCATGCCCAGGCACCGATGGAGGAATAGTTTTTCGGACGATACTTCAGGTCTTCCTTTTCGAAGAACAGAGTGTAAATGCTGGTCTTCCATCCATCTTCATAGTCCGGAAAGAAGTCATGGTAAGAGGCGACTGCCAGCGCGTATCCGCGCCGGAGGATCATTTCCAGCGGCCAGCGGCGAACATGGGCTCCCCTTTCGGAAAGGAAAGACGCATCGCGCTTCCCGTTCAGTCCGGTCATGAGCACATCCGGCTCAAGTGTCACGACATGGTTCCCTCCGAAAGTCATCCCAATGAAGACAGGGACTTTTTCCTTTGCCTCCGCGGGGATGTAAAGCAGAATATCCGCCTTGTGTGTCCGCCCGTTCTTCATTTCGAAATGAATCCGGATTTCCCGTCGCAACGCCAGTCCATTCAATGCGTTTTTCTTTTCGCTGAGAACTTCATGGCGGACCCTGTCCGGCATGGGAGGAACGGCTCCGTACGTCACATCGCGGAAGAGTTTCAATAATTCCGGACGCCGCCTGCCGTTCCATTCCGCGGAGGTGCGGACAATGGTTCCATCGGAACATTTCAGCACCTCCGGCAGGGAGTATGGGGGAATCAAAGACTCTTCATAGTTGGGATTCCACGGAACCGTTTCTTGAACCATTTTTTCATTCCTTTTCTCTATTGCGCATGAAACAAGGATGGAGGAAAACAAAATCCATCCGAAGCACGGCGGAAGCCTCATGAAAAATACTTATTCCTGTTTGAATTCGATGAAAGTGATATTGATGGCGTTTCCCTGGGCGATCAGGGTCAGGACATGCTTCCCTTCGGTCAATTTCAGATTCGGAAGGATGGACTCGGAATCGATGCCGAACCCGTGGCCCTTGTGTGGAACGATCGGAAATTTTCCGGACGGGATGCCGTCCACGAGCAGGAGGAATCCGTCTTTCTGGGGGAGGGGCGTCCCGTAGTGAAGAACAGCCCGGTACGTGCCGGTTTTCCTGACATCGACGGAGTATCTCATCCATTCCCACGAGGCGATATTTCCAATGGTCGTTTCCGATGCGTCCACTGCTTCGCCCTTGCGGAATGTCTTCGTTTTGTCGGTATAATTTTCGGGTGTCGTGTCATAATAGGCAACGCCCTGGCCGCCTTCATCGTAATGGGAAAGCATGAGTTTCCCGGGAATCGGAGTGCAGACTCCCCGGTAGGGCGTGCTCTTTCCTGTCGGGGTCACAAACTTCGTCACCGGTTTTGCATAAGCGACATTTCCGTTTGCATCCTGGGCAAAGACCGTGAAAACATGAAGGGTGGGACCGAACTCGATTTTCTTCCCGGACCGTCCGGCTTTCACATAGTTGGTCGTGTCGTAGAATTCCTTGGTGAGATTGACCTCGAATTCATACGGCGGTTTCGTCTTGTAATCCAGAGGGAACCCGGAATCGAAGAGATAAACCGCGCTGATTGGCGCCTTGCTTTTCACATCGGCCTTGAACCGGAGGGTGCTTCCCACCGGGATCATGAATTCTTCCGGGCCCTGAACTTTCATGGAGACTTCGGGGATATCCTTATTCGGCATCTCATAAATGCGGACATAGTCGATCATGAATTCTTCCGGGAACTTGCCGTCCTTGGCCGGACCGCCCGACTTGCCGCAGCATCCGCTGAGAATGGCCTTGAGCGGAGTGGTTCCCGTCCCGTGATTGAACGGATCGAACGTGACGGAACTGTAGGGGCTGTGGTTGGCCGTGCTGCCCATGAGTTTTCCGTTCATGTAGTAAGAGATCTCGAAAGGAGTCCATTTGCAGCCGATGACATAAAAATCCTCAATGGAACCGGGCAGTTTTGAATGATAATTCCAGCTTTTCAGACCGCCGCCCGCGAAAATATGAAGATTGTGGTCCAGCGTGTCGCCGGGTTTTTCTCCGGGGTTTTTGGCACGGAGGTAATAATCTTCGAAAATGTCGATCTCGAAGCCGTCGAAGAACGGGTTGGCGGGAGCTTGAGTGCAGAGCCAGAAGGCCGACCACCAGCCGGATTCCTTGCGGAAACGCACGCGCGCCTCGAAATATCCGTAGAGGAAATCCTGATACGTATAGATGCTGGCGCTCTGAATGGCGGTTTTCTGCGGATTCCAGTCCGCCTTGATCACCAGTTTGCCGTCTCTGATCGAGGCGAAATCTTTCCGGCTGTCGTATGCATGATACCATTTTGCGAGGTCGAGTTCTTTTCCGTTGAATTCATCGGAGAAGACCAGTTTCCACCCTTCTTTTACCGGATCGAAATCTTTTTTCAGTTCCACCTTGAACGGATAAAGGCTGGTTTTCGACTCGTCGGCCGCCTGTCCTGTGAGATAGTTGTCCACGACGATTTCAGACTCTGTTTTCTGGGCGGCCGTCTGGAAGATCAGTTTGGTGTCGAATTCTTTCAATCCCTTGAAGAAAGGGCTGTCGCCCCGGAAACAGGTGGTGCTGCTGTCCACCAGACTGTTGACCGCCAGAGCATACCGGCCGTTCCGGTTGGCCGCGAAAATGAAGTCGGCTGGAAGCAGACGGTATGGAATGGTCTTGGACTCCAGCAGAGAGCCGGAGGCGCGGAAGTCGATTTTCAAAAGATCGGACCCGGCTTTGTGCCCGATAACCACCTGGAAGGTTTTTCCTTGTGCGGAACAGTCCATGATCAGAGAGGAATCCGAGCGTTTTTCCCTCCCGAAATTCTGAATCCGGATTCCCGTCGCCGCATACTGGTCCGGTTCCGCCGGAAGAGGACAAAGCGTTTGCGGCGGCCGGATTTCCACGGAACTTGAAGTCTTGAAAACAGCCTGTCCGGTTACG
>CAYWZD010000475.1:0-3501 GCA_964462755.1 uncultured Victivallales bacterium
GAGGTCCGGAAGAAAACCCAGGAGGCCGCGGCGGGAACCTCCGAGGCGGAGGCAAAGGTCGTCGGGGACAAGGCGCTCGGAAGCTGGTCGGCGGAGGCGCTGGATTCCATGCTCGGAAGCACTTCGGCTCAGGAACGCACCGCCGCCGCGACCGAGGAGTCGGCGCGCCAGCAGAAGGAAACCAACAAACATCTGAAAAAAATCGAGAACTCAAGCACTTCCATCACATACGGAGACTGACATGGCAAGAGTCGAGCAAAGCTACAAGGAACATACGAAGGCCATCGACAAAAACGGCGGATACACCTCGGCGGAAATCCCTTACATCGTTTTCGATGTCGCCGACGAGGACGAAGCACTGTCCGCGGTTCTCGCCGAAGCCCCGAAAACATGCAATGACCTGCCCCTGGACTCCATCGAAATCGACAGCCGGGACAATGACGCCACCTATCAGGTCAACGCCATCTACAAGGCCGAGTCCACCTCCTCGTCCGATGGCGACGAGGAGGCCGAACCCACCGTTTCATTCGACTGCGGCGGCGGGACGAAGCACATGACGCACAGCCTCAAGCAGACCCGCGCGTTCGGCACAAAGGACGCCGGAGGAGCCATCGGCTGGAACGGCAAGTCCGGCTCGGAAATGGAGATTTCCGGCGTGGACATTCCGACCGCCCAGCTCCGGGAAGCCTACACCCGCGTCATGAAGCTCTCCCGCATCACCACCGGCTTCAAGCGCAACGTCGCGGCTCTGGTCGGAAAGGTCAACTCCGGCCCGTTCAAGGGCTGGAGCGCCGGAGAAGTGATGTTCCTCGGAATGAGCTACAGTTCGCCGGCGAAAAGTTCCACGAAAGTCACCGTGACTTTCAACTTCTCCGTCCAGCCGAACGAGTCCGATGCGAAGGTCGGCGGCAGGAGCGTCAGCAAAAAGGGGTTCGAATACGTCTGGGCGCTCTCCAAAACCTCCGCCGACAGCGGCGTCCCGAAGGCCGAGGTCGAAGCGATCTACGTCGAACAGGTCTGCGAATACGCCTCGTTTTCCGCGCTGGGATTGTGAGGTCGACATGGCTTTCTTTCCAGATGTGACAAAGGGGCAGACGTTCAAACCGAGCGTCCTGTTGAGCAACAATGTCCGCCATATCGTAAACTCCCTCAACGGATTTCAGAACGGACGCATTGCCGGCGCGCATTCGGGCGTGGTGCGGATTCAGGTCTACAACGCCGGGTCAGGCGAAATCCCCGCCGGCTGCGCCGTGAACTTCAAGTCCGACGCCGTCTTCTGCGGCGAGGCCGTTCCATGCGAACCGGTCAGGGACGCTGCGAAGCCGTGGGGCGTCGTCGTGACGAAACTCGCGGCGAACCAGATGGGCGACTGCGTCATCAGCGGACCCGCGACGGTGAGCGTGTCGGGAACCGGCGATTACGCTTCCCCCGGCTTGTCGAGCCCCTCGACTTTCACCCTCGGCGCGTCCGGTTCTCCCGTCCTGTTTTCCAATGGCGGGAAAGCCGTCATCAACCTCGGCGCGGGCACGCAGGATCTGTATGACGGACCCTTCGCCCTGAGCTATGACACCGAAACCAAAAAGCTCAAGGTCGCCGCCGGTTACTTGAACCGCAACGGCGAATGGAAGGATGTTCCCGCCGCCGAACTCCCTCCGGCGACCGGAACGGTCTGCGTGTGCACGACGCTCGACAGCGAGGGCAGCTGGTCGGAGCCGGAAGTGAGGATCGAGACGCCGGGACTGTATGCGTTTCCGGTCGGAAGCTGCAAGGCGAGCGGGGAATCCGTGACCGTCTGCTCCTTCCGCGTTCCGGTCGCCGTATTCACGGTCGCCGATCTTTGTTCCAACACGAACTGAGGTGCGCCGATGGCATTGGAAAAATTCTGGAAAGACGGGAAGACAAGGACGCTCGTCAAAAAGACGAACGGGCGTCTGGCGCTCTGCTGGACGTGCCCCTGCTGCGGGCCGGGCGTGATCGCGTCAACAATCACAAACCGGAGCAACGGAACCGAAACCTGGGATCTGACCCCGTATCAGGGAGACAAGATCGGACTCCCCGGCGGACGCTGGAGAATCCGCGATGTGGGCGAGGCGCATCACAGCAATTCCGACATCTCCTGCAGCGGGACCTTGTATTACAGCGGAACCATCGATGGAAACGGCAAGCTGACCGGGCTCCCCGACAAATTCGTTTCCGGCTACAGCTACAACGGCTACATGGAGCTTCAGCAGGGATGTCTCCGCGACGACGGAAGCATCGAATGGCCTTGCCCGAACGGATAAACTTTTGGAGGAGCATATGTTTCATTTCAACGATTCAAGATATACCCACATGCCGTTCGCCGCCGTAGGGCCGGATGGCAATGCGGAAGAATTCTGCTGCATCCCGGTCAACGGCGTGTGGAAACTTTATCACTTCACCGGAAGAAAATGGAAGCGTATCCGGACCGGACTGCCGGACGACGCTTTCGAGTGCGGCCCCTGCGCCGAGTTCGAGGACGGAATGTGGAAGATTTCCTTCGTTGCCGGAGGCGCAAAATCCGATCGGGAATTCAAGCTTTACCGTCTGCTCGGTTTCGACGCCGAACCGATGGTTCAAATCGCCGCGGATGTCGGGTTCGTCTGGAAAGATCACGTGGTTCATGCCGGACGGCGCGGCCCAGTCACGATTGTGGAGCCGGGGCGGACGGTCACGCTGGCGTTGCCCGACGTCGAATTCCTCTACCGTCTTTCCTACGATCCGTTCCAGCCGAACCGGCTGCTGATCTCCGGGCAGTTTCTCAACGGGGAGATTTTCTCGTGGGCGTATCAGCCCGGAATGAGGATTTTGAAGGAAGTGATTGCGGACGGCGTTCCCGCCTACAAGTGCGCCTTTTACGAGGGCGACTGCTACTACGCGAAACGCGAGGCCGGATTCGAGGAACGCCGGATCGCCAAAGCCGGAAGTCTCGTGATGAACGAACTTCCGGCGGAAGAACACATCGTCGAGACGGAAACATTCACCTATGCCCGTCCGGAAAACCCGGAGTTCGAATAATGAGCTGCAACTGTCACGGCAAAAGCAGCGCGGCGGTGACGCGCACGTCTCCCTTCGACCAGTGTTCAACTTGTGCGAAAAAGCATGTGGTGAAGGCGTGGAGCCTCTTCAATGAATTTCTCTATACTGACGACAACCGCGACGCGATCTCCGGCCAGCTCCGGCTCGCCGCCGATCATCTGATGTACGACCACCGGGAAGCCGCCGTCATGGCGCGCGATCTTGCGATCATGATCGAGGAGAACCGGGATTCGGAAATTACCACCGAATGGGATGACTTGCTTATGGCGGTCAGGAAGGCGTTCAACGCCGATCATCCCGACGCCGTCGAACGCCTCGCACAACTTCAAATCCAACAGGAATAAGCCATGCAGAATACCACATTTTATGTCGCGGCGAACGAGACGCTTGGCGTGGTCAAGGACTACGCCAACGCCAAGACCGTCACGCCGCCCACGCTGGTGC
>CAYWZD010000476.1:0-3491 GCA_964462755.1 uncultured Victivallales bacterium
CGGAATTTTCCATCTCCGGAATGTTGTAGTAGGTGAGCATGGCCATATATTTGACGTGATGCCGTGCAAAGGAGTCGAAGAGGAAGGAAAGCTCGCCCGGACGGAACGGATAGAGGCCGTTTCCTGTATGGCCTTCCACGGGGGAGAACCCGACCCAGTAGCGCCATGTGGGATAGTAGAAGAGGTTCTGCCCGGTATAAGCGAAATAACGCATCAGTTCCTCATTGAAGAAAGCGGTCGGACTGGGATATTTATCCTTGTCGTATTCACAGTCCGCGTTCAGGTTGTTGAAGAAGGTCTGGTCCTCGTCGTTGTGTCCGAAACGGCGGTGCTTCATGCCTTCTGGATAATGGATCGCCAGACGCGGCAGAGGTGTTTCGACCTCATAAACCTTCACTCCCGCCAGAGCCGCCGGGGAATCCTTGGCGAAGGTGCGGGCTTCCAGCAGATATTGCTCCACGCCGGGGAAAAAGAGATAGGAAGCGGTCTGCATCACGCCGGAATTCGGGTATTCCTCCCCGGCCTGAATTCCGCTCTGGAGACGGTCGCGGTTGGTGGTGCCCTTCGCCTGTTCCTTATACATGTAGAGTCCCATGTTGCGGAGTTTGTCGTCAGGCCAGATGAGTTCGAGCAGGACGGGTTTGCCCAGCACGCTTTTGTCGAACGGAATGACGGTGGCGAAACGGTCCATGGTATTGGGCCCGGCCTCAAGGTAGGGAACGCCGTTCAGACTTTTCGCAACGGTCCGGCCGCTTTGCACGATGTCCTTGCTGTTCGGATCGGAGAAATTACGCTCGAAGAGAAGTTTTCCTTTTCGGAGAGCCGTTTTGACGGGCTGAAGCGTTGAAACGGTGTCGCTGTAACTGCTGATTTCAAAGGTGCGCTGGAAACGGTGTCCCTGCCATTCGACATCGGCGACGAGGGAATAGCTGCCGGAAAGAAGTTTCACCTTCGGAAGTTCGATATCGAGAGGACGGTCCACATGGAGGGTTTTCTCCAACCGGCTGACACACTTGCCGTTCTTGTCGAGGAGTTGGAGGGAGAGTTTGACGTTTTCCGCTTTCAGGAGCGGCGTGCCGGGCACCGGATGGGGCAGCATGTAGTAACCGCCGGGAGCGACCTGAACAACGACGGGTTCGGATTTTTCGCCGTCGACAATGGCACGGTCCACAATCATGTCGACCGGCATGACCTTCCGGTATTCGTCGTAAATTTCCTTGTTGGAAAGGGTGCGCTTGAAGATTTTCAGGTCGTCGATGACATACTCGTCCGTATTTCCGAGAAGCAGTTCCTTGAGGTTGTCGAGATCGGCGTTGATGAACACCGGAGTGCGGTTGTGCTTGAAACAGACCGGATAGGGCAGACCGTTCACGAAGATACGCGCATTGCCGTCCGGACGCCATGTGACGGCCGCATGGAACCAGTCGCCCGGAGCGGGCGTCAGGGTGCGCATGAAATAGAGTCCCGTCTTGCTGTTTTTAACGGCGACATTGACATTCAGCCCGCGGTGTCCTCCGGCCACATTTCCATAGTAGGCTCCGAACTTGGGAGTTTTGCCGCCGTCACCGATGCGGAGAACCGCCGCCCCTTTGTCGGGATTGGCCTTCTTCACCCAGAACATCACGCCGCCTACACGGTCGTCAAAACACTTTTCCAGATTGTATTTGAGCTGGGAGCCGGTCCCCTTGAGCGAAAGGGCCTGTCCGGAGACGCCCGGCACGAACTCAACATTTTTAGAAACCGCGGGCGAAAGCGTCTTTCCGGCGGCATCCCTGGCGTCGGCCGTGCCGTCGAAGGCGGCGGAAAAGACGGGAGGTTGAATGCTTTCAACCGCTTTCGGGACATATTCGGCGACTTTGAAATCCGCGAGTTCATAGGTGCAATTATAGGAGTAGAAAGAGAACTTCTTCAGGGGAATGAGCCCCGCGGGGATCGTGAGGACCACCTGCCGGTCCATCATCACGCATCCGTTCCCGCGGTCGAGAAGGATTTCGCAGTTCATCCATTTGGCGTTCTCTCCGGGCTGGATGACAGGCTGGTTTCCGGAAACCGCCGGAAGCTTGCCGCCGTTGCGTGTCAGCAGGACAATCCCGCCTTTGCCCCGGGAATGGAAGAACGCTGTATAACCGTCGCCACCCTCCATGGAAAAACCGAAATGGGCGTCTTTCCCGACAGGCGGAGTAATTGCAAGGACCCGGATGCGGAAGGTGATCCTGACAGGATTGTCGGAAGTGAAGAAAAGGGCAAGCGAACCTCCGTTCTTGAAGGCGGCCATGCCGTTTCCGGTTCTGACCGCTCCGGAAACCTTGAAGTCGCCCTGATCCTTCTTCCCGGAAAAGTCCTGTTCAAAGAGGAGCTTACCCGAAGGCTCCTCCGCCTGAAGTCCGGCGGTTCCCAAGATTACCGCACATGTTCCGGCCAGAAACAGGCCCATCGCCGAAAAAATTCCTCTGCTCATGTCCACCCTCCCGTATATGGTGTTTATTTCAATGGAATTTATGCTGAATCTGAAGAATTACAGGCAGTCATCGGGTCTCTCGTTCTTTGTTTCATAGTATCACGCCTTTCCGGAAAGGTCAATGAGTATTTTTCCATTTTGGCCGGGATATAACTATATTTGGCGTTTTTTTCAATTGACTCTTTCCTGAAACCGAGGTATAATAAATAAGAGAACAAACCTCCGGAATCAATGACGGGAATGACTCCCGCTTTCCATAAGTTCGGAAGCAAATGTTCAGGAAGGATAGTGAGCGAATGAAACGGAATCGTGAGCTTTCATATCAGGTCAACACCGTCCAGTGGAACGGAAAGGTTGTGTCGCGCCTGCCGGAAGAATCTTACCTGACGATGTTCAAGATATTGAAGTCGCTTGGAATCCGCGAAGTCATGCTGTCCGGTTATGTGACGCTCGAGGAGGCCGACTTCGACATGAACGAGGAAACCATCCGCATGGGAAACCAGCTCGATTCCATGGGAATGCGTCCCGCACAACACCACGGACTGTCCGCCGTTTACGCGCCGGTCGGGACATCGCAGGAACCTGTAATTGAACGCCTGATCCGCTCCGTCCGCTACACGGCGAACCTCCGTTCTCCCGCGCTGGTGATCCATCCCGGGCATTATCACGATCCGGCAAGCTGGAACAAAGTTTCAATCAATGACTTCTATGAGGCGGAAGTCTCGAAACACGGAGTGGAAGCCGTCCTCGAAACGGCCGGAAAGAACCTGCACGAGGCCGGAAAGGAAGCGGAGAAACTCGGTGTAAAAATCGCAATCGAGAATGTGGACCGTTTCGAGCCCATGGGAGGCGCGGCATTGCTCCCTCGTCTGGTCGCGGCGGCGGATTCCCCGGCCGTCGGGTTCTGCCTCGATTCAGGCCATGCCCACTGCTGCGGACAGACCAGCGTCGCCGACTGGATCGTCCTCATGGGCAATCAACTCTTCACAACTCACTTCCACGACAACCGGGGAGCCCGTCTGGACGCCCTCAC
>CAYWZD010000477.1:0-3476 GCA_964462755.1 uncultured Victivallales bacterium
TGCTGAGGCGTTCGACGAAGACATGGTCGCCGGTGGAGAGCCAGCCATCGCAGAAAGTTTCTCCCGAGGTGTAGTAAGGAGAGGTCTTTTTGAGGTATCGGACGATCTGCGGGAAAAGGTCGCCAGGCAGCGTATAGGAATCGGTTCCGATCTGGAAGTAGGACTCGGGGAAGAAAAAGAGGCGGTTCAACTGGCTGTAGCGCTCGGAGAGAAGGCCGTCGCTCTTGACCTTCACATAAGCCCGGCGCGCCTGAAACGGCATCATGGTTCTGGTAACGGGTCCCATGAAGGGTCTGGAGTCTTCCCGGTCGATGTAATGAATGCCGAAAAGGGTCGGCTGCATGCTGCTGGTCGGGATGCTGAACGGCTGAAGATAAAGGGCGCGGACACCGCCGGCAACCGAACAGGCAACGACAAGGACATCCAGAAAATTGCGCATGGAATGGGCGAAGCCCTTCCTCGGCAGGATTTTTTCGAGTCTTTCTTCGCAGCAGGCGATCGCGGGGGCGTCCGTCAGAGAAGGTTTCTTTCCGAATATATCCAGTTCACCTTTGAGTTTCTGGAGATTTGCGCGGGTGGAATCTTCCAGAATGTCATCGTCCGCGGCAAGGGTGAATGAAACAGACGATTTCAACTCGTGCAGTTGTTTCGCAAGCTTTCTTTTCTTGGAATAATTGCTGAAAAAATCAAAAAACATGATATCTCCCGGTTTTAAAAGTGGAAAACAATACCACGGAAACCCTTTCAGGTCAAGCGTCGTTTGAATATATCGCGGAAGGAAGTATATTATTGAGTTTTAAAACAAATTTTCGGAAAAAGGTGGTGGAATGCTTTTTCTTTACAGGATATTGTTTCCGGTTGCGTTTCTGTTCTTCGCGCCGGGACTGGTCGTCAAACTGATCCGCCGTCCGGGACGCAAGAAGAATTATGCCGAACGTTTCGGCATCTTCAGCCGGGAACGCGCGGAGGCATTGTCGGCCATGAAGGGAGCGGTATGGCTCCATGCGGTCAGTGTCGGCGAAACCAATGTGGCGCTGACGCTTCTGAAGAAATGGGTGGCGGAAAACCCGAAGCGGAAATTCGTCTTCAGCACCACAACGACCACCTCGCAGGAGATCGCCTGGAACAAGGTTCCCGCAGGAGTGGAGGTATTCTTCTGTCCGGTGGATTCCGCACTCTTCGTAAAAAAGGCTCTGCGAATGATCCGACCTTCCGCGCTGGTCATTTTCGAAACGGAAATCTGGCCGAATCTGATCACTCTGACCCGGAAGTCCGGCGCAAAGGTGATTCTGGTCAATGCGCGGATCTCGGACCGTTCGGTCAAGGGATACCAGAAATTCCGTTTCTTTTTCTCCCCCATACTGGATTCATTTCACCGGATCTGCGTGCAGACGGAGCTTGACCGCGAACGGTTTGCATCCGTCACCTCCAAAGCGGAACTGACGGTGACCGGAAACATCAAATTCGATCAGGCGCCGTCCCCCGATCTTCAGGGGATCGACCTTTCCGAATACTTCGGGAAAGACATCGTCACCGTGCTGGCGTGCAGCACCCACGCACCGGAAGAAAAGCTCATTCTGGACTCGTTCCAGCAGGCGCGGAAAGGCAATCCGGCGCTCAAGCTGGTGATCGTGCCGCGTCATGCGGAACGCGGAAACGAGCTGGAAGCGATGCTTTCCGCCTCCGGACTGCGCTATCACCGTCGCACCTCCGGGAAGCCGCTGGAGGGCAAGGTGGACTGTCTGCTGGCCGACACGACCGGGGAACTGGTGAAGTTCATCAAATCCTCGGACATCATCCTGATGGGCAAGACCTTCTGCCAGCATCGGGAAGGACAGAATATCATCGAACCCGCCGCTCTTGGAAAAACGATTGTCACGGGTCCCGATATGATTAATTTCAGACAAGCCTTCGAAGCACTCATCAAGGGAGGCGGCGTCATGTCCATCGCCTCGGATGCCGAACTTCCGAAAGCCATCCGCACCCTCGCCGAGACCCCCGCCTTGCGGAAACAGCTCGGCGACAATGCAAGGGATGCGGTCGCGCTCCATGCCGGAGCCCTCGCCAAAACCATTACCATTCTGGAGGAAACCCTGCCATGAAAAACATTACCCAGCCCCTTCTTGGCAAAGAAGGAACCATCACCGAGGCGATGAAGCGCGTTGCCGAAAAAGAACGCCGCAGTCCGGAATGGGTCCGCGATAAAGTCGCGGACGGCACCATCGTCATTCCCGCTAACATCCATCACAAGAATCTCGATCCGGTCGGAATCGGGCGGGAACTGTATACCAAAATCAATGCCAATATCGGCAACTCCTCCTTGTCGAGCTGCCCCAAGGAAGAACACAAGAAGCTGGAAACCGCCATCCGCTACGGGGCGGACACGGTCATGGACCTCAGCACCGGCGGCAACATCATGTCCATCCGGGCCAACCTGATCGAGCATTCGCCGATTCCCGTGGGAACGGTTCCCGTGTATGAGATGGTCGCGCGGGCGGGAGCGGACGGCATCAGTCGCGAGCTTCTGCTGGAAGTCATCGAACAGCAGGCGGAACAGGGCGTCGACTACATGACGATCCACGCCGGACTCCTGAAATCGCATGTGCCGCTGGCTCTCAAGCGGAAGCTGGGCATCGTGAGCCGCGGCGGTGCGCTGCTGGCCGGATGGATGATGAAGTTCAACAAACAGAATCCGTTCTATGAATACTTCGACGACATTCTGGAAATCTGCCTGAAGCATGACGTTACGCTGTCGCTCGGCGACGGTCTCCGTCCGGGCTGTCTGGCCGACGCCAGCGACGAAGCGCAGTTCGCGGAACTCGAGACGCTCGGCGAACTGGTGTTCCGCTGCCGCAAGGCCGGAGTCCAGGCCATGGTCGAAGGTCCCGGACATGTTCCGATGAACGAAATCGAAATGAACATGAAGCGCGAACAGGAGGTCTGCGGCGACGCTCCCTTCTACATCCTCGGTCCCGTGGTGATCGATTGCGCTCCCGGCTACGACCATCTGGTCGCCTCCATGGGCGGCATGCTCGGCGCCTATTACGGGGCCGCGATGCTCTGCTACGTGACCCCCAAGGAACATATCGGGCTCCCCAACAACGAGGATGTCCGGCGCGGCGTCACCGCCTTCAAGATCGCCGCCCATGCCGCGGATGTCGGTCTGAACAAGCACGGCGCACGGGAACGCGACGACGCCATCAGCGACGCACGGGCCGACTTCGACTGGGAAAAACAGTTCTCTTTCGCCATCGATCCGGAACGCGCCCGCGAATACCGCGCCGACGCCCTTCGCGAGACCTCTTCTCCGGGGCATTCCGCCTCGGCCCATGACGGCAAGTTCTGCACGATGTGCGGTCCGGACTTCTGTTCGGTACGGATCAGCGCACGCCTCAAGGAAGAGAAGAAGAAACTGGAAAACGGATCGAACTGATTTTCGGATTTATTTCGGGGACGCAAGATATTCGAGGAAGAGA
>CAYWZD010000478.1:0-3473 GCA_964462755.1 uncultured Victivallales bacterium
ATAGAAATTCAAAATTTTTTCATTTTTTTTGAGGTTATTTTGAGGTGAAACGCCAAAATCCCCGCTTTTTTGCCTACTTTGTAGATGGTTTCAACGAGATACGACGATTTCCCGGAAAATGAAAAAAGAAAAGTCCGGATACTCATTTCAGAGAGGAGAAACAGGAATCAGCGGAGACGGTGATAGACGTTCCCCGTCTTTTTCACACGCCGCAGGAGCTCCAGACCGATCAGGGCGGACATGACTTCGCCCGCCGGCAAGTCGGAGGCGGCGGAAATGTCATCGACCGACGCGTCGCCCTTCTGAAGAACTTCAAGAATCTTTCCGGCCTCCGTGCTCACGGACGAATCGGCGGCTTCCTGAAAGAAGGCGTCCGCCGCGCTGTCCTCGCGGATCGTATTCTCCTGATGGGCGAACCCGGGCAGGAAGTCGAACTCCTCGAGGATGTTGTCGAAATTCTCCACCAGCACGGCGTTCTGGCGGATGAGCCGGTTGCAGCCAGCCGCCTGCGGGTTGTCCGCCTGCCCCGGAACCGCAAAGACGATACGCCCCTGTTCGAGCGCAAAGGCGGCCGTGATCAGGGAACCGCTGTTGAGTCCCGCCTCCACCACCAGCGTGGCCCGGCAGAGTCCCGAAATGATCCGGTTGCGCATGGGGAAGGAATGGCGCGTAGGGGAAAACTCCATGGGGAATTCGGTGATGACCGCGCCGTGCTGCATGATTTCCCGCGCAAGCGGGATATGGTCCTGCGGCTGAATCCGGGCGAGTCCCCCGCCCAGCACGCTGACCGTCTCCCCGCCCGCGTTGAGCACCGCCTGATGCGCGGTGACGTCCACCCCGTAGGCGAGGCCGGAAACCACCGTGAAGCCGGAGAACGCGGCCGCTTCCGCCAGATGACGGGCCATGCGCTGTCCGTAGGCAGTCATGTTGCGGGTGCCGACGATCCCGAGGGAGCGCTGCGAGATATTTTCTGGAATTGTCCCTCGCACATACAGACAGATCGGCGCGTCGTGGATTGTGGAAAGCAGTTCCGGGTATTCCTCTTCTCCGCGCGTGATGATGCGGGCGCCTCCCCGTTCGGCCAAGTCGAGTTCCCCGGCAAGGTCCACATGGTCTTCCCAGTGGATGATCTTATCCGCCAACGCCTCGCTGATTCCCTGCACGGAAGCCAGATCGTGCGCCGGTGTGCGGAAGATTTCGGACGGTTCGCCGCAGAAGCCGAGAAGGGCGGACAGCCGCACCGGACCGATCCCGCCCATGAGATTCAATATAATATAGGCCTCGTGGTCGGTCATAGACGACCGCTCACGGCTTCTTCGATCTGTTCGCGTCCGATGCCGGAAAAGACGTCCGCATGACCGATCCGGTCCGCCAGGACAACCTTGATTCTCCCTCCGGCGCTTTTCTTGTCATGGGTCATGGCGTCGAGCAGGGATTCCGGCGAGATGCTTTCCCCGGCGTCCACGGGCAGTTTGAATTCCCGGAGAAGGGCTTCCTGCCGCTCCGCCTCTTCCGCGGACATCAGACCTTCCGAGACCGCCAGATCGGCGGCCATGCACATGCCGATGGAGACAGCCTCGCCATGCGCGAACTTCGTATAACCGGTGACCGATTCCAGCGCATGCCCGAAGGTATGTCCGTAGTTCAGGATCGCGCGGAGATTCGATTCCTTTTCATCCTGCGAGACTACCTGACCTTTGAGTTCGCAGCACCGTTTCACGGTCTCCGCGATCGGGGAATTCGGCGCCAGCCGGAGAAGTTCCGGGGCGGACCGTTCCAGCGTCTCGAAGAGCTCCCCGTCTAGAATGACGGCAGTCTTCACCATTTCCGCGAAACCGTTGGACAGCTCCCGCGCGGGAAGCGTCCGGAGAAAATCCATATCCATCAGGACCATCATGGGCTGGAAAAACGCGCCGACCAGATTCTTGCCCTCCGGCAGATCGACCCCCGTTTTGCCGCCGACCGAGGAGTCCACCATGGCCAGCAGGGTCGTGGGGACCTGAATGTAACGCGTGCCGCGCATGTAGAGAGCGGCCGCGAGCCCCGTCATGTCGCCGCAGACGCCGCCGCCGAGGGCCACGAAAACCGAGGAACGGTCCAGCCCGGCCCGGACCGCCGCCCGGCAGATGTTTTCCACCGTGGCAAGATTTTTGGAGCCCTCTCCCGCCTCGAATACGAATTTCTCGGCGGACGCGGCGTTTTTCCGGATCTCCGCCAGATATTTCTCCCCGTAAAGGGCGTCCATATTGGAGTCGACGACCAGAAGCACGTTTTTCGTCATCACGCAGGGAGCCAGCAGCTCCGCGGCGTTCAGGCCGTTTCCGATCAGGATCGGATAGGAACGTTCTCCCAGTTCGATGCGAAGAGTCTGCATTTTATTCATGGTTGCACCGCAATCCTTCCCCCCCATGTTTCCAGGCGGTTTTTGATGAAATCAACGATATGGGCGTGTTCCTCCTTGCCGGAACCGGACACCTTCATGATCGGCTCGCCGAATTCAAACCAGATCGGCCTCTCGCGGCGGATCGGGCCGAGATCTTTGACAAGCCGTCCGTTGGCCAGAAAATCCGTCCGGAGGGCAAAGGGAATGATCGGAACGTCCGCATGGCGCGCCAGCTTCACCCCGATCGTGTTGAACTGCGACGGATCGAAAGTGGCGGAACGGGTCGACTGCGGAAAGATGATGACGCTTTTCCCTGCCTGAAGACGTTCCTTTCCGAGATCCATGACCGCCTTGAAGTCGTCGCGCGGATTGACACGGTCGACCGGAACGCACTCCAGCTGGCGCATGATGTCGCCGAAGAACGGCACGTCCAGCAGGGAGCGCTTGATGACGAAACAGAAGTCGCGCCTCGGGCGCACGAACGCGTGCATGACGGCGGTTTCCAGCAGGCTCATGTGATTGCCGATCATCACCGCGGGGTCCGAAAGGCGGGAAAGGTTTGCCAGTCCGCGCAAATGAAATTTTCCGCCGCAGCTTTCCACGATCCGGACGTTCTTCAGGGAATAGTCTGCCTGATTCTGGTCAGAGAAGATTCCCTTCCGGCAGCGGTATCCGGAACAGGTGAAAACATAGAAGTTGCGGATATAAAAGGATAGACGGGTGCCCAGAGAGACATATTCCCAGACGCTTCGCGGAGTGTTTTCCGGCGTGTCATAGGTGTCCGCGGTAAATTCGGTCTTGAGAAGCATTTCAGGTCACCCCCCGGCCGCAACGGCCAACTCCTTATATGTAGTTCTTCCGTCGTAAAGCGCCTTCCCCACAATGACGCCTTCCAGATTGGACAGTTTCAAGGCGGCCAGCGCCGCCGCGTCGTTCGCCCCGGAAACACCGCCGGACGCAATGACCGAACATTCCGGGAGCAGACGGCAGAGTTCGGAGGTGGGACCGAGGCTCGGCCCCGTGAAAGCGCCGTCTGTGGCGATGTCGGTGAAAATGATCCGTTTGACGCCCAGAGCAACCATGTCGCGCG
>CAYWZD010000479.1:0-3470 GCA_964462755.1 uncultured Victivallales bacterium
ATCTGAAGTTCTCTGTTTACTTACCGGCATAGCCGGTAGTTTTTTGTCCTGAAGGGGGACAAAAAAGAAAGCCGTGTTTCCGAAAGGAAGCACGGCTTTTTCAATGTCCCGACCGGGACTTCTTTTTACAGATAGGGAAGAGTCAGCGCGTGGTAAAGCGGAACGGATGCGTATTCCTCCGTTCTTTCCTCGTTTCTCTGTCTTCTTCTCTGGTTCACCACGGAGGCGAGAAAAGCCAGACTGACGGAATGCTCGAAACTTCCTTCCTGTCCGAACCACGGGTGAGACAGAAAGATGGAGAATGAATACATGTTATAACCTCTTTTTGTTAAAACCGCAATGCCGGGGTTTCCGTCACAATCGGGGGCGGAAAAGCCCGGCATCGGATACGTTTCTTATAATGCGGAAGGGAATGTCAGGTTGTCGGCGTCGGAATGATGACGCGGCTTTTGCGTCCGGGCAATTCACGTGTGAGCCACTTGGAGTTGCGGACCGTGAAGATGGAATAGACGTTGATCCACGAAAGGGCGAACATGTTGTAGATGGAGAACACGAAAGCCCAGATGGAATCCGTCATGGAATAGCGCTTTGCATAAATCATGGCGGGAATGGCTCCGCAGATCAGCCCCATGACAACGTTGATGTAAAGGATGCCGCCGAAGCATTGCGGATAGAAGATCAGGAAGTAGATCATGGAGGGGAAGTAGAACATCGGCATCATGATGTTCAGGATCTGCGCCATGAGGTTGATTTGAAGTCCGATCCGGCAGAAGCTCGGGAGCTCCAAGCTGCAGAACGCGTATTTGAACATCACCCAGTTCTCCCGGATGTCGCTGCGGGTCCAGCGGAGGAGCATTTTGCAGAATTTGGGGTAGTCGGACGGCACGCAGGTGTAGGCGATCGCGTTGCTCTGGAACAGCACCTTGTGTCCGTTCCGCAGAATGATGCTGGAGATGGCGCGGTCTTCGCCGATGGTGGCGGGGACGCCCATGAAGGTCTGGTCCAGCCATTCGTCGAGGTGCGGGAGAATCGTGGAGCGGCGGTAGGCGCTCAGGGCGCCGGGGGTGCACATGACGGAGCCGATGAGGCTGTGAGCGCTGCGGATGATTTCGAAACCGAACATGAAGCCGATATCCATCATGACCGGGATGGCTCCAGAGCGGAGGTTCTTGATGCGGATGTTGCCGGCGACGCCGCCGACCTCGGGGTCCTGGAAGGGAGCGACCAGATTTGCGATCGCGTCAGCCTCCACGATGGAATCGCTGTCGACCGTCACTATGATTTCATGTTTTGCCGCCAGAATTCCGCAATAGAGAGCGTGTTTCTTGCCGCCGTTCTTCGCCAGATTGATGGGGGTGATGCGCCCTTTGGCGTTCTGTGCGGCTTCGAGAATCCAGTTCCATGTGTCATCCTTGGAACCGTCGTTGATGGCGATGATTTCCAGCTTGTCCGCCGGATAGTCGCAGTCCAGAAGGCTGTAAAGCGTTTCCGCAACGTGTCTGCCTTCATTGTATGCGGGTACGATGACCGTGCATCCGGGACGGTCTTCCGGATTCTGCTTCGGGCAGGGCTTGTAGATGTAGGCCAGAATGGCGGAGAACAGCAGATAGAAGAGCCCCATCACGGTGAAGACGATTCCCGGCAGGATCAGGAGCCAGGAAGTCGAGGTTCCGTAGATGGAGAGGTTCGGCTGCACGATGGAATAAATGTAGGGAGCGGAAAGCAGCACGGCGATCAATACGCTCCAAAGTGCAATGGAGCCCAGATAGAAATTTCTTCCTGTTTTTTCGATCATCATAAGAAAAGCCTCGTTTTAAGTGCTTGAGAATTAAATTTGATTTAATTGGGCATATAATTTACAGGGGAGAAATTACTGGATAATATGTGGCAAGATTATCTTTTTGTAATAATTGCTTCCGTAAATGGAAAAATACGGATAAAAATACGGTTTTTTGAGGGAAATCAGGCCTGCGGAGCGCCGGAAGCCTGTTTGGGGATCTGGAGGATGAAGGTCGTGCCGTGACCGGGGCAGCTTTCCAGCGAAATCTTCCAGTGGTGAGCCCGTGTCACGGATTTGACGAAGGAAAGTCCGAGGCCGTTGCCGGAGTGATTGCGGCTGGAGTCGGCCCGGAAGAAACGCTCGAACACATGCTGCTGGTTGTCGAAGGAGATGCCGCAGCCGGAGTCGCGGACAATGAGATGAAGCGAGTTGCCGGTGTCTTCGAGGATCAGTTCGACTCTGCCCGAATCCGGGGTGAATTTGAAGGCGTTGTCCAGAAGGTTGGAAACGGACCGCTGGGTTTTCATCTTGTCGGCCACGATTTTGAAACGGGTTTCCGGCAGCTTGATTTTGAACTCGATGTTTTTCTTTTCCGCGAAGGGAAGCATCAGTTCGTGCGCTTCGGACAGCAGTTCGTTCAGGTCGAATTCCGTTTTGTTCAGGGAGTCCGGAAATGCGTTCGTGCGGGAGATTTCGAGGATGGTGTTGATGAGTTCCTTCATCCGGTAGCATTCATCGGAGACAGAGGCACAGGCGTCGACAAGTGCGTCCACGTTCTGCTCCCGGTTGCTGAGGGCGATTTCCAGAGTGCCCATCATCCGGGTGAGGGGAGTGCGGAGATCGTGGGCCACGTTGTCGGAAATCGTCCTGAGTTCATACATCAGGGTCGAGGTTCTCTCGTTGAGTTCGTTGAAGCGGATCATCAGGTGCTTGATCTCGGCGTCCTCGTCGAGGGACTCGACCCGCTGGGAATAGTCACCGTTGCAGGTCATGTCCACGGCCTGGGTGACCCTTTCGATTCCGCGGATGAAGTGGCGAGCGATGAACCAGCCGATGATTCCGCCCATCAGTCCGAAAAAGAGAAGAATGGTGAAGAACCAGGTGGAGATCGTACGGAACCGTTCCCGGGTCGTGTTGATGTTCTGTCCGATCACCAGCCGGTTTCCGTCGGGGAATTTCATATTCAGCACCCGGAAAAAGGCGCCTTCGGTTTGAATGTCGAGGAAGGAGGTCATTTCGTTTCCCGCGGGCGGAGTCAGAAATCTTTTTTCAGGCACGTTTTTCAGGGAGGGCGGCAGATCCGTTGAAATCAGGGATTTGCCGTCGGGCGCGATCAAATTGAAGTAGAGGTTGATTGTGCCGGCCTCGGCGGCTTTCTGGTTCAGATACTGGCGGAACCTCGGCAGGTTGGATTCGACGGGAACCTTCCTGCTGAACAGACTTCCGTCGGGTTCGATGCGCATCTCGTAAAAGGCGTTGTTGTGACAGGCGAAAACGGTGTAGTAGCTTTTGCGGAGATTCATCCGGAAAATATAGATGATCTCGATTCCGGGAGATTTGGCCTTGAGCTGATTGAGGTATTCCGGATTGCATTCCGCGGCGGGGATCAGTTCCCCGTGCCGGTCGAACCGGCGTCCGATCAGGTATTCCTTCTGGATGTCGGCGCCCATCTGGAGCATGGTGCTGTCGT
>CAYWZD010000480.1:0-3468 GCA_964462755.1 uncultured Victivallales bacterium
CTCCGAATCTGGACCGGATCGCCTCCGAAGGAATGCGTTTCGACAACTGTTTTACGACCGATGCTCCCTGCCTGCCGTCGCGTTCGGCGCTGATGACCGGGACGTTCGGCATTCACAATGGCGTGATCAATCACGACGGTTTCAACGCGGATTTCCGTCCGGAGGGCCGCAAACGCGGATTCGGCTCCACAATGGGACGCAATACCCTTCCCGCTTTTCTGAAACGCGAAGCCGGACTTTACACGGTTTATATCGGGGGCTTCGGGGAACGTCATTCCACCTATAACTACTATGCGGGATTCCGGGAAATTCACGATACGGGGAAGTTCGGAGGCGAATCCGCCGAAGACATCACACCGGCCGTCATGGACTGGCTCGGATGCAATGGGAAGAGCGACAACTGGTATCTGCATGTGAACTACTGGGACCCGCATACACCGTACCGCGCTCCTGCCGAGTTCGGGAATCCCTTTGAAAACGAACCCCTGCCGGAATGGCTCACGGAAGAAGTCGTTTCCAGACAGCTCAAAGAAGCGGTCGGTCTGCACGGCATCCTCGATATTGCCATGTTTGACGACAGGGAAGACGAACGCTTCCCGCGTCAGCCCGGAAAAGTCACGGATATGAACGGCGTCCGGCGCGAAATCGACGGCTACGATTGCGGCGTCCGCTACGTGGACAGTCACGTGGGCGACCTTCTGAAAAAACTGGAGGAGCTCGGCGTTCTGGAAGATACGGTCATCATCGTCAGTTCCGATCACGGAGAAAATCTCGGCGAGCTTGGATTGTGGAGCGAACACGGAACCGCCGACGGCATCACCTGCCGCATTCCGCTGATCATTCGCTGGCCCGGCATGAAAAAAAGCGGAAGCGAGTCCGGCCTTCATTATAACATCGACCTTCTTCCGACGCTGGCCGACCTGCTCGGCAAAGAGCCGCGTTCGACATGGGAAGGCAGAAGTTTCGCCGACACGGTCCGTGGCGGCGTCACGACCGGACGCGATACGCTTGTGCTGTCGCAGTGCTGTCACGGATGCCAGCGTTCCGTCCGCTGGGACGACTGGCTCTATATCCGGACCTATCACGATTTCTTCCATCTTTTCCCGAAGGAAATGCTCTTCAACCTCGCCGACGATCCGCACGAACAACACGACCTCGCGCCGGAACATCCCGACCTCTGCGCGGAAGCGGTCCACCGTTATCTCGACTGGCATGACCGGATGATGGAGACCCAGCCAGAAGGATTCTGTCACGATCCACTGTGGGAGGTCCTGACGCGGGGCGGTCCGTGTCATGCGCACGGTTATCTGAAAAACTATTGCCGGAGACTGGAGGATACCGGCCGCGGATGGGCCGTGCCTCTCTTGAAGGAACGCCACCCGGAAGAATTCAGCTGACCGCTCTGCGGAAGTTTTCAACGACGTCAGGCTCATTTGCCGGGGAGCATGGTTTCCTCCTGCCTTGCGTGACATTCTTTTCCGGAGAGCCGCCTGTTTTCCCTTGACATCCTTCGGAAAAGGGGATATATGTATGCGGTCTTGAAGAGTGTCTGGCGACAGCCTCGTCATGCGGTTGTTGTCGTGAATCTGGTGGAGTTTCAGAGGGGGACGCAAGTGGACCGGAAAAAAGTTCTGCAATGGATCACGTTCATTTTGAACCTGATCGTATATTTCGGCCTGCTCAACATCATTTTTCTGGCTGGTTTCCGCCTGATCGAACAGGGGTTCCACAATCCATGGATCTCGTGGGGAATGGTCATTGTGCAGGAGATGCTGCTCTTCTATCTTCTGGGGCGATATCTTTACCGGGAGATCATGCTGACTTCTCCGGAGAAACGGAAGGACCGCAGCGAACAGCTCAGCCGCACGGTTACGGCCCTGCGTTATGCCGGACCGACGATTCTCGGCGGCATGCTTTTTCTTGTGTTTCTCAAGATCATCAACAGTTTTGACATCATTTATGCCGGATGGCCTCTTCTGTTTTTTCCCATTGGTGTGGCAGCGGCTGTCCTTTTCGGAATTTTTCGCCCGAAAAAAAGAGGCTCCGACAGGGCGCTCTTTTTGCTGTGCTGGGCCCTGTTGCTGGGGATTCCCGGTGCAACCTTCCTGATGGGGGTGTTGGGAACGATCCCCGGGCGCTTCGAATACCGGACATCGGAACTCCGTCCTTGGCGCTACTTCTCGATTTCATCGAAAAAGATACGGCAGAGTTTTCCGCCGGAAGCGAAAAACTGCCATGTCCGGGGGAATAATGGATTCGGTTTCGGTTATTTCTGGTCCTGCGAATGTCCGGAAGAGGCATTTCTCCGTTTTACCCGGAAGAACGGCTATGCGCTTCAAAGGGAGGTTTCCACGGATGCCAACGGGCATCGTCTAAAAGATTATCTTTTCCTTGACATGTTTCGGGAAATCGGTCTGGAACATGCCCCTGAATCCTTTTATTATTATAATAATCGCTGGCCGAACGGCGGCGGATGGACTCTGCTGTATGACCGGAAGCGTCACATCCTTTACGGAAACTATGGTTCCCGGTGAACTTGATACCGATCTTACGAAATAGGGAGAAAAATGATTCTTTTGTTTGGAATCAGTGGTGCGTTCGTCCTGCTGACATTACCCATATTTCTGGGCAGTCTAGCCACTTTGAACCGGTGGTGGAGGCTGTCTGGAGTGTTGCTCTACTGGCTTGCTGCATGGGGCGCGGCGGAAGGCTTTCTTGCGCTGGAACAGCTCAACCTGAATTGGCAGGAGGGATACGATTCCATGCGGAAACTGGATTCTTTCATCGCCGCGCTTCAATCGGGAGAGCCTCTTCCCGGGGGCCGTTACAATCTATTGTGGACTCAGCTGTGTTTCGCTTTCATTTTCTGTGTGGCGGGAGTCTGCTGGAATATTACGGCCGCATTGCTGGCTGTCAACCCGTATAAAAAAAATACATGGATTGTTTTTCTGATTGCGCCGCTGTGGTTCGGCGGATCGCTCCTCTGGAATATGGAAACCGAAAGAATGCAAAACAGCCGGGTATGGCGGACCGTTCAGTTCACTCATTTCCAGTCGGAGATCGAAGCGCTCCGCAAAAAAGGGATTCCTGATTCGCTGATCGCCGGGAATCTGGAGGAGAGCCGTATCTCATTCCAGTTCGGTTATGAGCACGACCGGGCCGGCCGGGAATCCGTTCGCCGGATACTGGAATCTCTCAAAAAACTGCCGGACCGCGTTGAATTTCAGAAAGTCATGGAAGTTTTGAAACGGGTGAATTGCATTTGCGATCCGGCGGGGGACAAGGAAGCAAAGGAGCTTTCGCCGTCCGCCGCTTTTCGCATCCTCTACAGTGATGGCGTAAGGAACGGCACGGAGGGAGCCGTCCGCCTGTTTCATACAGCCCGGACCAATGAGGGGCGTATTTACGCGATGGTAATACTTTATCGCCTTGACCCGAATGCGTTCCGTTCTGAAACGGCGTCAGTCA
>CAYWZD010000481.1:0-3462 GCA_964462755.1 uncultured Victivallales bacterium
TGAAAAAGCAGTACCGCCGCATCGAAAAAGACGTCGATCTGGCGGTGAAGAAAGTGTTCGAACACGGACAATACATTCTGGGACCCGAAGTGGCGGAACTGGAAAAACAGCTTGCCGCCCTCGCCGGAACGAAATATTGTCTGGCATGTTCCAGCGGCACGGACGCTCTCCTGATGGCTTTGATGGCTTTGAACGTAAAACCGGGCGATGCCATCTTCACCACCCCGTTCACCTTCTTCGCCACCGTCGAAATGGTCGCCCTGACCGGCGCCACTCCTGTTTTCGCCGACATCAATCCAGACACCTACAACATCGATCCTGCCAAACTTCGCGAAGCCATTCTGAAAGTCCGCAAGGAAGGCAAGCTCAAACCCAAGGCCGTTCTCGCCGTCGATATCTTCGGACAGAGCGCCGACTATGACGCCATCCTCGCCGTCGCGAAAGAATTCGACCTTCCCGTCATCGAGGACGGAGCGCAGGCCATGGGAGCCCTCTATAAAGGCCGCCGCGTCCCTTCTTTCGGACTCATCGGTTGCACCAGCTTCTTCCCCGCGAAACCCCTCGGATGCTACGGCGACGGCGGCGCGGTCTTCACCGATGACAAGGTGCTCTACGACAAACTCTTCTCGATCCTCGTCCACGGACGCGGAAGCGACAAATACGACAATGTCTGCATCGGGCTCAACGCGCGCCTCGACACCGTCCAGGCGGCCGTCCTCCTCCAGAAACTCAAGATTTTCCCCGAGGAAATCGAGCTCCGCCAGAAAGTGGCCTCCGGATACAACCGCGTCCTCGAAGGTCTTGTCAAAACCCCGTTCGTCGTCAAGAACAGCATGTCCGTCTGGGCTCAGTATTGCGTCTGTTCCGACCGCTTCGAAGCCATTCAGTCCGCCCTCCGCGAAAACGACGTCCCCACCGCCCGCTATTATCCGATCCCCATGCACCTTCTCAAGGCGCTGGATTATCTCGGCTATAAGAAAGGCGACATGCCCGTCGCGGAAAAAGTCGCGGGCCATGTTTTCGCGCTCCCCATGCATCCCTATCTGGAAGAAGACGTCATCGAGAAAATCGGAAAAGTGGTCCGCTCCGTTGTGAAATAACCCCGTTTCGGGGTCAACCAAGGAGGCGTTATGTTCGGATTCTACAGGATTGCTTCTTGCGTCCCGGAACTCCGCGTCGCGGATGTTCCCTTCAATCTGGAACGGATTTTCTCCCTCGCACGGGAGGCCTCCGGGCAAAATGCCTCCGTGATTCTTTTCCCGGAGCTTTCCCTCAGCGCCTATTCCTGCGGCGATCTCTTCCACAACGGAACGCTGCTCGACGCCGTCGAATGCGCCGCACGGGAACTGGCCGCCGCCACGGCGGAAATCCCCTCCGTGATCGTCGCCGGCGCACCGGTCCGCCACAAGGACCGCCTCTACAACGCGGCGCTCGTCTTCACGCAGGGAAAAATCGTCGGGATCATTCCGAAAACCCATCTTCCGAATTATCGCGAATTCTATGAAAAACGCTATTTCTCCTCCGGCTTCGGCGTCCGCGGCGAAACCGTCGACTTCGCCGGACAGAAGGGAATTCCCTTCGGCACGGACCTGATTTTCGATGCCGGACCTGAACTCAGAATCGGCGTGGAAATCTGCGAAGACATGTGGTGCACGATTCCTCCCAGTTCCTATCTGGCGCTGAACTCCGCCACGCTTCTTCTGAACCTCTCCGCCAGCAACGAACTGGTCGGCAAGGCCGAATACCGCCGCGACCTCGTCTGCGGACAGAGCGCCCGGTGCGTCGCGGTCTACGCCTACGCTTCCGCCGGAGTCCACGAGTCCACCATGGACACCGTCTGCGGCGGACACTGCATCGTGGCTGAAAACGGCATGCTCCTGCTCGATTCCGAACGTTTCGAGCGGAAAAGCAAAGTCTTTTATACGGACGTCGACCTGGCGCGCATCCGCGCCGCGCGACTTTCCGAAAGCTCTTATGCGGACAGCGCCGCCATGAATCCGATCCGGGACGTCCGGTTCATTCCTGTTCCCGCGCCCGCGGTCCCCGAAGACATCCAACGCAACCTTTCGAGATTCCCCTTCGTCCCGTCCTCGGACGCGGACCGCGAAAAGAGATGCCGGGAAATCTTCTCCATCCAGTCGGCCGGATTGGCCAAGCGCGTGGAACACACGCATTCGAAAACACTGGTCGTCGGCATTTCCGGCGGGCTCGACTCCACACTCGCGCTCCTCGTCTGCGCCAACACCATGAAACTGCTGGACCGTCCGGCATCCGACATCCTCGCCGTCACCATGCCCGGCTTCGGCACCACCGACCGCACCTACAACAACGCGGTCAATCTCTGCCGCAAACTGGGAACGACTCTCCGCGAAATCAGCATCACGGACGCCTGCCGCGAACATTTCCGCGCCATCGGGCACGACGAGAAAACCCATGACGTGACTTATGAAAATTCACAGGCGCGCGAACGCACGCAAATTCTGATGGACCTTGCCAACAAAGAGAACGGAATCGTCGTCGGAACCGGCGACCTCTCTGAAATCGCGATGGGCTGGTGCACCTACAACGGCGACCATATCTCCATGTATGCCGTCAACTGCTCCATCCCGAAAACGCTCATCCGCTATCTCATCGCCTATGTGGGCGAGCATTCGGACGAGGAGGTCCGAACGATCCTTCACGATGTGATCCAGACTCCGGTCAGCCCCGAACTTCTTCCCGCCGCCGAGGACGGCACGATCCGCCAGAAGACCGAAGATATCATCGGCCCCTACGAGATACACGATTTCTTCCTGTATCATTTCCTCAAATATGGCGCGGCCCCGGACAAGCTCCTGTTTCTGGCGAAACTGGCGTTCGGGGATGATTATTCTGAAAATAAGATCAAGACCTATCTGGCGACATTCCTGCGCCGTTTCTTCTCCCAGCAGTTCAAACGGAGCTGTTCCACAGATGGTCCCAAGGTCGGAACCATCAATCTATCTCCGCGCGGGGACTGGCGCATGCCGTCCGACGCCTCGCCGGAAATCTGGAAAGCCCTTCTTTAAGAACTAAAGAATATCGGAACGCGGGGAAAAGGAAACCTTTCAGGAAAGGTTCTCACTTTCCCCGAACCCCAATCTCTTACAAAGATTTTTAGCTCATCATTGACTGCGATGCAATCAATGATAACTCAGAAGTTTTTGGAAAATGATGGAGGATCCGGGAGGAAGAAAAAAGCTTTTTTCAAAAAGATTTTTCTTCCTCCCGTGAACGATTCTTACCGCAGTTCGACTCCCAGACCGGACGCCAGCGCCGCACGGAGTTTCTCGTGCGCTTCGTTGACTTCGGCATCTGTCAGGGTGCGTTCCATGGAACGGAAAGTGAGCGTGTAGGCCATGCTCTTCTTTCCTTCCTGAAGCGGCGCACCCGTGAACAGGTCGAAAATTTCGGCGTTCACCAGATTGGGCACGTTGGCCTTGC
>CAYWZD010000482.1:0-3458 GCA_964462755.1 uncultured Victivallales bacterium
TCACTTCGTCGTCCGCGTGCGCGCAGAACACCAGAACCCTCATTTTAGTTTTCTTGCTTGAATTCATATTTCATCTCCCGAATATGATATTTCAACAACAGCCACCGGCTCCACGAAAATATCCGGAGCTCAGGGCAATATAAAATATTACGTTTATCGATTTTTTCAAACAACAAAAGATGTATTTCGTAATTTTATTGATAATAATTACGAAATACGCATAACCAATAGGAATTGGATGTACTTTCAGAAGCAATCACCTGGAACCGGTCCGGTAATCGCCCGGCGGCTTTCCGGTAATTCTGCGGAAAATCCGGTTGAAATGGGAAACACTCTGAAACCCGCACGCGAAAGCCGTTTCCGAAATATTCAGATTGGAGCCGCGAAGGAGTTCGACGGCACGGGCAATCCGGTAGGAATTGAGGTAGGCGATCGGGGTGGCCCCGGTCTGTTTTGAAAATTCGTGCAGAAAGTAACTCTCACTCATCCCGACGGAACGGGCGATCCCCCCGACCGTCAGTTTGCGTGTATAATGTTTCTGAATATACGCTTCCGCGGTGGCAATCTTGGGAGAGTGCGACACTGATTCGAGGAAGCGGCTTTTTCCGTATGTTTCGCAGATGTAGCCGGCGATCAGGAAGAGCATTTCTTTCAATCCCTCGATCTGTTCTTCGGAAAAAATCCGGGTGCCGCTGTAAAAAGCCGACAGTTTTTCCTCCGGCACCGAAAGAAAAGAAAGTCTCTTGCGGAGGACCTTCAACTCTTCCGCGGAAGGCATACGCAGAATGAACTGTCCGGCGCACAGACATCCCAGATATTCATCCTCGTCGAAAATCGGGATCAGGAGATCGTAGAGCCCGGCATGGCATTCCGTCAGCAGGGCGCGCCGGGTTTTCCGGCATTCCCGTATCCGTTTTGCAGTAAGCGATTCGCACATCCTGACTCCCGCCTCATGCTCCATGAGACAGGCACAGAGGGGGTGGCAGTGTTCCTTGCCGCACACGGTAAAGGTTTTGTTGTTCGGCTTGACCCAGTCGAGAGGAATATGGAACAGTTTGAAGAAAGCGGAATGATACAGATGAAGGAGTTTTTTCTCCGAAAGGTCGGCCAGATCCGGCATGACGCGTCTCCCTGTTTTTCCACAATATATACGCCTATGAAAGAAAAGCAAGATCGGATCATAAAAAAGCAGAATCCGTGTTGGCGTTTTACTTCCGAACATGTATAATTATAACGAAACCGGGAAAGACGGAGCTCTTTCAGAGGCCGGAAAGAATTGTGAAAAACAGTTTCCCCCGTATGAAAAGGGAGTGAGGAAAATGATGAAAATGTATTTCGGAATGACAGCGGACGATGTGGCGCTCCGCCACTGGTCGACTGTGGAAAACTTCAAACGGCTGGTGAATTTTTTCCTGAAAGAAAAGGTTCCCGCCACCTTTTTCGTGGTTCCGATCGACGAAGAGACGGACCGGCCTTTCAATAAAGCGTTGCCGGAATACGTTCCCGCAATCCGGGATGCGCATGCGAAAGGATTTTCCTTCGCCCAGCACGGATTGCGGCACAACCGTTTTGAATTCGGCGTTCCGCCGGACATGATCCTCGATCTTCCCCACGAAATGGAAAACAAACGGTATGCAGCGGAAAACCGCGCAAAACTGGCCGCCGAACATACGCCGGACAATCTGGTTCCGCGTCTCCAGCAGGGACGTGAAATTCTCGAAAAGGCGCTCGGGTTCAAAATCGAAGGATTCCGCGCTCCGGCGCTTCAGGAGAGTCCTGGCATGTTCAAGGCGCTCACGCTGGAAGGCTACAGTTTCGACAGCTCCGCCTGTCTTCAGGAAACGGGTTGGGATTATCTGCTGGGACGCACGGAAGTCCCGCCGCGGGAGATCACCCGCGAACGCTGGATGGAGCTCCGAAAGAAATCCGCCGTGCCGATCCTGCCGATGACCTGCGACTATACATGGATTCTTTCCGAAGAGAATTTCAGCCGCATGTTCGAACTGGCAAAACACGACTATCTTGCCTGCCGGAAAGCCTCGATTCCGTTCGTGACCGCATGCCATGTCGATCCCGTCTTTGACGGTTGCGGGGTTCTGCTGCTCTCCGAGTTTTTCTCATTCGCCCGGAAAGATGCACTTGAGCACGGTTATGAACTGGTTTTCGAAACGCTCGACAAAATTGCATTGCAAAAGGAGTGAGCTATGAAAAATCAAGAATTCCAACTGTTTCCAAGACCTAAAAATCTCCAGCTCACCGGAAAAACATTTTCTTTGCCGGAAAAGCCGGAAATCAGGCTCGTTTTTCCAAAGGAATTGGAAGAAACAGCTGGAGTCGTCGCGGCGGAATTGCACAAACTGATTTCGTCAGGCCGAATCTCCGTCCGCGGGAAAAAAGCTCCGGATATTTCCATCCATCTGGAAGCGAAACTGAGATCAAAACAGCCGGAAGCGTATGAACTGACGATCCGGGAAAAAGAGGTCCGGATCAATGGAACAACCTGGAGGGGTGTGATCTGCGGAATGGCGACCCTCCGTCAGCTGATGATGAAGGACAGTCTTTACACGAGGGTTCTTCCGGAAGGAAAAATCGTCGATGCTCCGGATGTCCGCTGGCGGGCGGCCAGCCGCTGGCTGATCGATCTCGAGGGCAGTCGCATGGCCTACGACTGGGGCAACGGCCGGAAGGAAATGCTGCGCCGCTGCCGCGAAAAAATCGACTTTGCAATGCGCCATAAAATCAACGCCGCATTCTTCGACGGCTTCACCTGGAACTGGAAAAAATATCCGCAGTATGCCGCCGACATGCGCTCTCTTGGAAAATACGCCGCCATCCGGAATCTCTCGTTGGAATTCGGCGGTCATAGCATCGGCGTTGGCGGGCGCAACCCGGAGTTCAAATCGGCGGTCGGCTGTGGTTTTCAGGCCGGACTCGGTGACCTCAACCGGAAGAGTTATCCGAATGGCGAACCCTACAAGTGCATGGGAAAATCAGAAGACCATCCGACCCGTTACAACGGCACCTGCCGCTCCAACGATGCCCTGAACATGCTCAAGATGAAACAGCTGTCCGAATATGTCGCCCGAATCGAACCGCGCATGCTCTACATTCATCCGGAGGACATCGGATCACTGGATATACTCGCCTCGGACTGGAAATTGCGTTGTCCGGAATGCCGGAAACGCTGGCCGTCGGATATTCCCGAAACCGCGGACGGTGCCGCCGGCGCCCAGGCATACGGCATGACGAAACTTTTCGAGGCCGTGGCTTCCGTGAAAAACCCGGAAACCGGATACGACGGAGCGAAAGACTGTCTTGTCGTATTCGTGCCCGCCGCCTATGCCGGAGGAAACCCGGACGATTCCATCTACAAGCGCCTTGTGAAACAGTATCACAATATTGCTTCGCACCTGCCGCATTCGCCCAATCTCCTGCTGCTGATGCGCGAACAGTTCTGC
>CAYWZD010000483.1:0-3457 GCA_964462755.1 uncultured Victivallales bacterium
AGGGTGAAAACACCGTCTTCCGGCAGACCTTTTTCCAGCATGGAGAGCCATTGTCCGACGCGATCCCCGAAGGTCCGGTGATCGTTGACCGCAACCAGATAGCAGACTTCTCCGGATTCGCGGCTGTTCAGCAGGATGCGCGGTGACGAACAATCGAATCTGCGGTGATACAGGCTGTCCGCCACTTTGCGGAGGCGTTCCGTGTATTCCTCCAGAATCTGCTGGTCGCGGTCGGCCGGGACCCCTTCCACGGGTTCCGTTACCCATTCGTCACGGAAGTTCGTATCGTCCTTGACTGTGAAATCGTATTTCCGGCAGTTGGCGTTGGCATTGACCCGCTTGCGGTATTCAAAGTTGAAATCGAACCGGATCACGCCCGGAATTTCCGCCCGGAGATACTGGTCGGCAATAACGATTCCGCCCCGTTCGGCGAACGCCAGAATCCGGCGGTAAACCGTTTCCGGCAGGGTGTCGCAGACCGGCAGGACCAGAATCTTGTAACCATCCAGCCCTGTTTCCACCACCGTCTCGTCGAAAATGACATCCGCCGGCAGGTGCGCCATGTTGAGCAGCGTGTAGAAGTTATAAGCCGCGTAATTCGGGTAATGGTTGTAGGGACGTGGCGACACCCCGTAAACCCGCGAGGCAAACGAATCCAGCACGGCGATGTCGCGCCGGGATTGGACCGTCCGGCGCATGAGTTCCCCGAATGGACGCAATACCTTGCATGCGAACTCCGCCACCGCCGTTTCCGTTTCCGGCGAATAAATAAAGGGGTCGCCCTCCTGGAAGAAGAATTCCAGCGGACTGCCGAAATAGGTTCCGATCGCCAGCGGGGCGCGGGAAAAATTCAGCCAGACGTTTTCCGTGAAACGGTCGGGTTCCATCCGCAGCGTGAACTCCCGGGCGAAACGGTCTTTTCCGCACGGAACCAGACTTCCCGCATAATTCCACAGGGTGATCGTGTGGATGAATTCCTTCGAATCGTGTTCGGCTTCGCGCCGCAGCGTTTCGATGAAAAGAGTCGCCTTGGGATCGGGATTGCTGTAGGTCCACGAACTGACCGCGTCTATTCCGTTGAAGCGCCCGAACACCGAACAGTAACGCATGGGGTCCGAAATCGTGATCATGTCCGGACGGTATTGATGCACGACATCCCCCATCGTTGTGTTGACGGTGACAAAGCCGTCGCCGGACTTGAAGTAGTATTTTGCGTATACATATTCCGGGTCGTCGTCGCGGATTACGCCCGGCAGGATGAAATCGCCCTCCGCCAGCGGCGCTGCGAAAATACAGTCCGGACGTTTGAGCTTATCCAGAGAGAACCCGAGGTTCGCCTCGTGCATTTTCCGTGTCTCCGGGTTGAACGACAGCTTCAGGCGGTCCTCCACTTCGCTGTTCATGAAAACCGTGGTGCAGGACGGAAAATCACGGAACAGCCGCAGAATATGGTCCATCAGCATCCGGTGATTTTCCCGGACCCTCGGATCGTGAGAATCGGACAGCCCTGTTTTCTGCCCTTTGAAGTCAATCAGTTCGGCATCCGGCGGCAGGTCGCGGGTCATCCGGAAGACACCGCCCTGCGCGTTTTCGATCAGGATTCCCAGCTCGATCCCGCGCATCATCGCGTATTCGATCAGCCGGGCGGCCTTTTCCGGTTCCCACAATGCCCAGTTGGCCCGGAATTGCGCCCAGTCGTAGCCCAGTTCCGCGAGCCGTTCCAGCTGTTTCACCGCCATTTCCCAATCGGCTTCCAGCGCATTGTAATGAACGGTCGCGGGCCAGTGCCACAGACGCACCCGGTTCCGGTTCGGCTCCCGCGCAATTCCGATTTGGCGGCAGTCGCGGGCCAGCAGGCTTTCTTCGCCGGACAATTCCGTCCGGAGTTCATACCAGCCGTGCTTCAACGACCCGGCGGGGAACTCGATCCGGACATCGTTTTTGAAGGTGCCGAAATGCGGGATCGCCAATTCATGGATCAAATTCGTTCCGAGCCGTACCGTCAGACGGCAATTTCTGAGGTCATGCGGCACGAAGTTCATCAGATCGAACACGAATACCGGCGGTTCATTGCGGTAAAAGCATTGCCGTCTGCCCGCAAAAATGATCTTTGCCTTTTCCGTCAATCCGCTCACAATCCGCCCTCCGCGGTTATTTTCAGGATTTTCACTTCCAGCGGTTTGAACTGAAGCGTAATGGTTCCGTCCGCCGGGATCAGAAATGTTTCCGCCCATATGTCGTTCACCTTGACCCTGCCGTTGATCCCGCCGATCCGGTATGAAACCGGTTTCTCCGCCGAATTGACCATGACCAGATAACGCGCCCGGCGGTAAAGCAGTTCGGTCATCATGACCGGCGGACATTTGAACTTCTCTTTTCCGGAAGTTCCCAGGGAAATCGCAAGTTCTTCCGCCCCGGAGGATTCTCCCTTGAGGTCATTGCAGCGTCTGCCGAAAAGGAAAACCTGTCCGAGCCCTTCTTTTCCCGTCAGTTCCGAGGCGATCCGGCTGTAGGCGTCATAATAAAGACGGTGCACATCATCGTTCATCGTTTTGCGCCGGGCCAGCGAGAAAATGACCACGCCCCGCGCTCCGCACGCCAGCGAGAGATACACGTCGTGTCGCGCCCATGCCTCGATGCGGTCGTTTTTCCCTCCGGGTGGATTCTGAAACATCTCCGGGACACAGATGCTGAACTTGCCGCCCGCGCTTCCTTCCAGCGCCGAAACCTGATTTTCGGCAGACCAGCGGACCCAGCCGCGGCTGAACGCCATATTCGAATAGTTGGCGTAAGCGCCTTTGCCGATGATTTCATTCCAGTCGACATATTTCTTCAGCGCCGCAAGGTTGTAATGGTTGGGAAGATAGAGCCAGACGGGACGTTTCAGCGGATCGGCTTCGCGGATGGCACGGTAAGCCGTTTGGAGATACTGATATTCATTCTTCTTCCAGAACCGCAATTCTTCGGGGGTCAGATACCACCAGGCGATGTTCGGGTATTTTGCGGCGGCGGTTTTGACCTGTCCGGCGATGTTTGCTTCCAGCTGTTTCCAGTCCGGTTTGAAAGCGGGTGCGTTCAGTTCTTTCGCGGTGACCGCCTTGCCGTCCAGTTCGCCGCAGATCGTATAAATGACGGGGAAATGGAGCTTTGCGGCGGTTTCGAGCATTACGTTCCGATTGGAGCCATAGGCGGGACCTGCCATCGTAAAGCCTTTGTCCCGAATCTCCTTCACGTCGGCCGGCTGAAATCCGGAATAGGGGAAGATGCGTCCCTGCGGATAGACTTTATCCTCCGGCAGCCCCTTTCCCGCGTCGTAATCGGGAAAATCAAGCGCCGCAAGGCCGAAGCATGTCAGCAGACTGAAACACATTGCGACCGGTTTTTTCATAGCTGTCTCCATGATTAAAGTGGACACTGTCCAATTTTTATTATAATTCAGATTTCCCGACTTGTCAAT
>CAYWZD010000484.1:0-3448 GCA_964462755.1 uncultured Victivallales bacterium
ATGCGGGCGTCCGCTGGCTTTTTCCCGGCAAGGACGGCGAATATTTCACTCCGTCCGGAACCCTGACGCTCCCGGACGGTGAGTTCATTTCCAATCCCTCGTTCCCGGAACGGACGATGATGCCGACCGGCGGCAATGCGTTTGCGGGGCCGTACGGCGCGGCCGAAACCTGGAAATGGCTGGCGCGGAATAAAGTCCGGTTCGCCATGATCGTCCGGAGCGAGAAAAATCCGAAACTGAAGGAAGGGGACGATTTTCTTGCGGCGCGGGGCGGTTTCATCGAGCCGGGCGGACATGAGACGTTTACCCTGGCTGTTCCGAATTCTCTTTTCAAGACGCACCCGGAATATTTCTGCATGGTGAACGGAGAACGCCTGCCGCAATTTCATCCTTCGGTGAAAATCGGCGGCTGCACCTATGCGCAGGTGTGCACTTCCCATCCGGAGGTGATCGACCGCATTTCCGAATTCATTCTGGGCAAGTTCGGACAGGGGGAAAAACTGCATTATCCGGTTTGCTTCCTGTATGGGGCCGGCGACAACTGCAACACATGGTGTTACTGCGATCAATGCAAAAAGCTGTTCGGCGACTCCACCCCGGACCGTTTCTACTATATGGTGAACAAAACCGCGGAAAAAGTATTCCGGGAGAATCCTTCCGCCGAACTTCATGCGTGGATTTATTCGGACTTCCGGACTCCCCCGGAAAAGATCAAGCCGGATTCCCGGATCAAGTTCACCTTCTGCGACCACGGGCGGTGCTATACGCACGCGTTCAACGATCCTGGCTGTCCGATCAATGTCCACATGAAAAAGCTCTCTGAAACCTGGGAGAAGCTGGTCGGTCCGCTGAAAATCTATGAATACTATTGTGTGGGGGCGGCGTATGCCCCGCTGGAAGTGACGCTTGCTAAAGACTTGAAATTTTATCATGCCCACGGCATGCGCGGATACAATGACGAAATTCCCGCTCCGGACGCCTATTATGCCGGGGCGCTGGCGAACGGCAGGAACGGCACTCCGACCCACCGTTTGTGGCAGGCCCGCTGGCAGCAGATTTATCTGGCTTCCAAAATGCTGTGGGACGTGAATCTGGATGTGGAGAAAACGCTTGACGAGGCGAATGCTCTTTATTTCGGTCCGGCGTATCCGGCCATGAAACCATACCGGAAACTTCTCGGACAGCTCTGGGAAGGGCTTTCCGAACACATGGTCTACGGAACGGGCGGAGTGGCTTTTCCGGGCGCCTATGCCATGCTCCGCCCGGATGCCGATCAACTGTTGAAGTATCTGGATGAGGCGGAAAAGCTGGCCGGCGACAAGGAGCCTTACAAAACACGCATCGCGCAGGAGAGGACCTTCTTGACCAACAGCTGGCTGAACCCGCTCAAGGAACTCAAGGAAAAACAGAAATCGAGCGGAACGATCAAGCCCGCGAACGGAAAAATCGTTGTGGACGGGGTCCTTGATGAACCCGACTGGCGGAATGCCGAGATTCTGGGCCGTTTCACAATGGCGGGCGGAAAAGAGCCTGCCGCGCAGACGTTCGTGAAATCCGTATTCGACAACGACAATCTGTATGTTTCGTTCGTGTGCATGGAACCTTCGGTGGACAAGGTCCGCGCAATGGCGACCGCGAAAGACGGCAATATATGGGAGGACAACGGCGTTGAGTGGATGATCAATCCGTCCGGGAGCCCGAGCAATTATTACTATTTCGCCTTGAATTCGAAGGGAGTCCTTCTGGATATGGAGCTCAAGGACGGGGTCTGGCGAAAAAATTTCGACTCCGGGGCGTCGATCGCCGTGAAACCCCTGAAGGACCGCTGGATCGTGGAAGGGGCCATTCCGCTGAAATCGCTCGGAACTTCCGTTGTGCCCGGAACCTTGTGGAAGTTCAACTTCTGCCGGGGGCGCCGTCTGTCCGAAGGCGTTCAGGAGCTCAGCAGCATCTGTGAAGGCGGTTTTCAGGGCTCCTTCCGGAGTTTCTCCCTCGGACAGAGTCCGCTGAAGAACGGGTCCATGAACGAGGTGGTCGAGGCGAAGAGTCAGGGCGCTTGGAAAGTTCCCAGCGGAAAACTGCCGAAATACTGGATTCTGGGGCAATCCCACAGCAAGACGGATACGGTCGGAGAAGCTTTCCTCCGGGACCCGATTCTCGGCGAATATGAGCTGCATATCCGTGAAGGGCAGGTTTTCCAGTATCTTTTTGAACCGGCTGACAAGCCCCGGACAATCCGGATTTCCTTCTCCGCCCACGGAGAAAAGAAGCTCTTCGTCTCCGTCTACCGGGCAGTTTTCGAACCGGACGGCGACCGCAAGTCCAGACGGATCAGCCTTCCCACGGAAGGTGCTTTTTCCGTTGACCTCACCCCGGAAAAGAAGAACTATTCCGGAACGTATACGGTCAAGCCGGGCGAACAAGTATATCTGGCATTTTATGCGCAGGGCGAGGCTTTCATCGATGACGTGTCCGTGGCGCCCGCCGGTTCGAATTGACGGCATTCCGGGGGGGCTGCCGTTTATGAGGATATGCAGAGCACGGATTTTCTGGCGTTTCGTTGCTTACGGCGGAATAGTTCATTTCAAGTTTCTTGTCATCCACGTGATTTCATCGGCGGTGTCTTCCGGGGGCTGGACTCCATCCCGGATAAAACCGGCTTTCCGGTAAAAATCGATCGCTGTAAGACTGCTGGGGACTTGCAGTACCGAGATGTTTTTCTTCCGGGCGGTCCGGAACAGGTGTTCCAGCAATTTTTTGCCAAGCCCCTTGCCGTGTTCTGCCGGAAGAATGAAGAAATTGGATACGCACCACTTGTCCAGAGGCGGCTTGCCGAAGTTGACAAGCGCGCCCGTCCCGAGAATGTTTTCTCCGTGGCAGAGAACGAAAATTTCCTTCCAGTTCAGTTGACCGCGCAGATTTTCCTCGCTGCAATGGGATTTGAACTTTTCCCGGATTGCGGGAGAGTGTTCCGGCATGGCATGGTCGAAGTTGTCGGCTATGATTTCTGCGATGGCCGGAATATCCCGGAGTTCCGCTTTGCGGATAATGATTGTTTTTTCTTCTGCCATGATTTTGTCTTCCATTTGAATTTGCCGGATGGAATTTTACTATACCTCATTGCGGTTGGAATGCAATCTCTGTTGTCGTTTTGTCCCCCGAAAAAAGAAAGACTGCCTGGAAAACGGGAGTTGCACATGGTTTTTCCGCGTGGTATATTGTCTGTTGGAATTCTCCAGATGAACGCGGGAAATGAAAATGCCGGATAAAAAGCAGAACGAAAAATTATGGGTTTGCAGTGACGTCGAAAAGGCTGTACGGGACGCCGGAAGCCCGGAGAAGGCCGCAGTCCTTCAGAGCTTTTTCAAGACGGGAAAAGGGCAGTATGGCGAAGGCGATCTGTTCCTTGGCGTGACGGTTCCCGTCAACCGGAAAATCGCCCTGAAAT